>CAJLLH010000285.1 GCA_905207385.1 uncultured Eubacteriales bacterium | reverse complement strand
GTCGCAATCGAGGTCAAATTCCTGTTTCTTGCTCTTGAATACTCTGCGCGAATATATAAAATGCCGCTTAAGGCAATTAGCCATACCCGCCGCGCTGATGTACGGCAGTATCTTTTTTGCGCTGTCGCACACTTCAAGCGTGCATTCAAGCACGCGTTCGCGCGGCAATATCATGCGGCGAACGCCGCACCTTCGGCTTACGTAAAGCCCTAAATCGCGCTCGTAACGCTGGTGCAGAAAAGCTCCGCGGTGCGTTTCCTGCCAGGCGTAAACGAACGGGTGCACGGTACAGTCAAGCGCATAGTGCGTAGCCCAGCCTGCACAGTACGCGGGGTTGCCGTCTTTAAGCTTTTCAAACAGTTCTGCGGCGTTCATGCGGTGTAAAAGCCTTCCCGCGTTGTTTTTATAGCTCATGCCGTAAAAGAAGAAAATATCTCCGCCCTGCGCGCCTAAAAGGTAAAGCGTTTTGTCCTCGGCAATTATTTTTTTGTATCGTTCGTCAAGCTCGCCGTAAATTTTTTCGGCGGCTATGTTGTGGGTAAAATAGTCGGGCATGTTTACTCTCCGTATATATTATGTACAATGAAGTAAAAACTTTTGCCGCGCCCGCAATTTTATTTCTACATGTTTTCCCTTTTGGCGTAAAACAGATACTGCTGCATGTATCCCGCGTCTTCGCCGAAAAGTCCGGTAAAATATGCGTTTATCTTGTTTCTGTCTTTAAGCGTGCCGCCAAAGTCCTCGCGGTAAAGCTTTTCTATCCACGTGTCCACGGGGAAGCTTTCGCGCCTGCCGAACCCGAAAAGACTTATGCAGTCGGCAACTTTAGGACCTATCCCCGTGTAACCTGTAAGTTCTTTTTTAAGCTGCGGAGTGGGCAGGGTGTAAAGTTTTTCTATTCCTTCTTCGGCAATTTTTTTTGAAGTGGCAACAAGGTATGCGTCGCGGTAGCCTGCGCCCAGCGCTTTATAAAATTCGGCGGGCTTTGATGCAAGCGCGGACGAGGAAGGGAACGCGCGGTACTTTTTGCCCATAAACTCGCATTCGTTTCCAAGTTCAAGGCATATCCGCTCTATAATTCCCTTAATGCGCGGAATGTTGTTGTTCTGCGAAATTATAAACGAATATATCATTTCCTCGGCGTCCTGGTTCAGAAGCCTGAGTCCCGCGCCAAGCGTTGCGCCGCGCGTAAGAAGGGGTACGCCGAAGCTTTTTGCTTTTTCAATGATTGCGGCATAGTTGCGCCCCAAATCAAAAAAATTATAAAAATACTCGCTGTCGTCGCACTCAACAAAAGTGCGGTCGCCGCGCGTGTAAACATAGCAGGCTTTATCTTTAGAAAAAACTTTGTACCCTTCGCCGAAGGGAATAATCCTGAAAAGCTGGCCGCATTCCAGCACGTCGCGCGGGTTGAAGTATGCCGCGTCGCATTCTATAATAGCCATAAAATAACCTCTTTAGTATCTTAAAAAAATTTTAGCACCCCGCCGCGCGTTTGTCAACGCGCGG
>CAJLLH010000284.1 GCA_905207385.1 uncultured Eubacteriales bacterium | reverse complement strand
GCGGCAAAAAAGCCGCGCGGCGCGCTTTTGCGTAAGACTTCGGGCAGAATATGCTTTAAAGTCCCGCCAGGGGTTCAACCCTAAAATTTTGTTGTCTTGCGTTTAAACGTCTGCAATTAATGGCGCTTTTCAGCAAAGCTTTCGCAGCAGGTGCACTGTTCGTTGCCGCAGCCAATCTGAATCTTGTTAAGCGTGCAGTTCATACCGCCTTCGTTGTACTTGCAGTTCTTAACTTCGCAAGATACGCCCTTGTTTACGTTATCCATCATATAAAAATACCTCCGATGGCGGCTTTGCCGCCTGTTCTGTATATATTGTGAACAATATCCCGCCTGTTTATACCTCTTAATTTTTTGCCGTTCAATTGTTCTGCCATAAAGTAGTACAAAAAGCTTAACGTCAATGCTTTACCGCGCGCCTTTATTCCGTGTACGCATATTGACATAACCATTCCGCAATGTTATAATTAATTAAGCCAAGTTACGTAAAAGGGGCGGCAATATGTGCGAACGAAAAGCAGTAATGGTATTGTTTTCCATAATTATAATGTTTGTTTTTGCCGCGCTTTCAATGCTTTCTGCCTGCGTTTTATGTCCTCCGTTTTGCGGCGTTGATGTCGGCGGACAGGATGACGATACGGTACTTGTTTCTACAATTCCCGATTCGATAATTTTTATGGGCTCGGAGTATTTTGCAGATGTATCGGCTGAAGGCGAAATTAATGTCGGCGAGCTTATAGGCTACCTGATAAACGCCGAAGATTATGAAAAATACTGTGCCGAGTATTGCGGCGCGGAATTTGCTGTGGATGCATTGAATTCAGTTTACTATGCGTACGGCGGCAACATTTTCGGCATTTATTCCGTTCAGGGTCGCAGCATTCACGATTGCGTAGCCGTAGATGCGCGCGGGGTTATCAGCTTATACTTAAATAAAACTCATTCAAACGCGCCTACTATTGACAAAACCCGTTAAAATGTTATAATATATAAAAAAGAAAAATCATCCTTAAAGGAGCTTATATATGCGCGTAATACTTTTAAAAGACGTAAAGGGACAGGGCAAAAAGGGCGACGTGGTTGACGTATCGGACAGCTACGCGCGCAACTATCTTATAAAGGGCGGCTATGCCGAGCAGGCAACCGCCGTAAAAATTAACGACATAGCTCAGAAAAAGGCGGCGGCTGACTTCCATAAGGCGGAGGACCTTAAGGCCGCGCGCGAAGTTGCCGCACAGCTCAAAGGCAAAAAGTTTACTTTAAAGGTAAAGGCGGGTGCAGGCGGCAGACTGTTCGGCTCGGCAACGGCGGCAGACATTTCAGACGCGCTTTCTGCGGCTGGTTACAATGTCGATAAAAAGAAAATTGTTCTTGCTTCACCTATGCGCGAAGCGGGCGAGTACGAAGTTGAACTTCGCTTGTTCGAGGGCGTTTCCGTAAAAATCGGAGTTACGGTAGAAGCTGTTCAGCAGTAAAATTAAAAAAGTTTAATGCGCGCGCCGCGGCAAATTCTTCGCGGC
>CAJLLH010000283.1 GCA_905207385.1 uncultured Eubacteriales bacterium | reverse complement strand
CGCGCAGAATTTCTGCGCGCCGACGGATTGCGTTATATCCGGTTTTATTGTCTGTGTGTTGACTTTGCTGCAATATTCTGGTATTATTGGTTTAACGCAAAATAAATTTTTGACAGTACCAGAAAATTTTATGTATCCTTACGATTTAAGCGGCAAAAACAAATATTATACGCTTTATAAAAATTTATGCGGCGATATTCTTCGCGGCAGAATAAAAGCAGGGGAAAAATTACCCGGCAAGCGCACCCTTGCAAAGGAGCTGGGCGTAAGCGTTGTTACCGTTCAGACTGCCTACGACCAGTTGCTTGCAGAAGGTTACATTTATTCAAAGGAGCGCAGCGGTT
The DNA here is from genome assembly GCA_905207385.1 of uncultured Eubacteriales bacterium. GTDB lineage: Bacteria > Bacillota > Clostridia > Christensenellales > Borkfalkiaceae > Coproplasma. The sequence continues at coordinate 1,180 of CAJLLH010000283.1, read as the reverse complement.
ATTTTGTATGTCCCGTTGAAGTGGGTCTGCGCGAACGTCCTTCTGCGCCGCCTGCGGCAAAAGAGGAAAAAAAGATTTACCGCGCTAACTTTGTAAGCGGCAGTCCGCCTGTAGAACTTTTCCCTTTTTCCTCGTGGGCAAGATTAATGCGCGAGGTGCTTTCAGACTGTGGCGAACACCTTCTTGAGCGCGTGCCCGCCGCGGGCGACTCCGAGCTTAAATCTGCAATATCCGACTATCTTTACCGTGCGCGCGGCATATCTGTCGACCCCGAATTTATAGTAATCGGTGCGGGTGCGGAACATCTTTACGGCGTAATAGTTCAGCTTATCGGCAGAGACAAGGTTTATGCTGTGGAAAACCCGTGTTACCGCAAAATTTACGATACTTACGCAATTAACGGCGCGCGTTGCGTGTTTATGCCGGTCGGGGAGGAGGGGGCAGACCCCGCCGCGGCGGCTAAGTGCGGGGCGGAAGTCTTTCACGTATCTCCCGCACATCAGTTCCCTACGGGTGCAGTTATGCCTGCTGGCGCGCGCGCAAAACTTATAAACGCGGCGGAAAAATCTGGCGGCTACATTGTGGAGGACGATTACGACAGCGAGTTCCGCCTTTTCGGCAAGCCGTTGCAGAATATGTATGCGCTCTGTCCCGAAAGGGTGATTTACATCAACACTTTTTCCAAAACGCTTTCGCCCTCTATGCGCATAGGTTACATGGTTCTTCCGCCCGCGCTTTACGAAAGGTATTGCAAACTGTTCGGCAGAAATTCTTCTGCGGTTTCGCTTTTCGAACAGAAAACGCTTGCGCGGATGATGAGCGGCGGAGGGTTCGAACGCCACCTTAACAGGCTTAAAAATTATTACCGCGGCGTGCGCGCCGTGCTCGGGCAAAAAGCGGAAAGCTTTCCTTTTCCCGCCGAACTTAAGGATGCGGGCGGAGGACTGCATTTTACCATAAAATTCCCTTCAGCTCCCTCTGACGCATTCATAAAAAATGTTGCGCTTTCTTCGGACATTAATTTGAAATGCCTTTCGGACTATCTTCTTGCCCCGTGCGAAGGATACGAAAAGACTGCGGTTATAAATTATTCGGGAATTACGCTCGCCGCTGCGCAGTCGCTCGACGTTAATGAAATTTTAAAGAAAGTTTTATAAATTAAAATGACGGCCGCGCATTC
>CAJLLH010000282.1 GCA_905207385.1 uncultured Eubacteriales bacterium | reverse complement strand
CATTGCCGCCTGCGCTTGCTTTATAAATAAATATCCCAAGCTGTTGCTTTATAATAAATACCCAAGAGTTGCGCACGATATTTATAAATTTTTGTCTGCAAGCGTTGACTTATAAATAAGTTGCAGATATAATATTCGCTGACAAACACAAGAGGCTAAATTATGCAATCGCTGAAAGAATTATACAAAACGGGCAGAGGTCCTTCAAGCTCGCACACGATAGGTCCCGAACGCGCCGCAAAACTGATGAAAGAACGCTATCCGCTGGCAGATATGTTTGAAGTAACGCTGTACGGTTCGCTTGCGCATACAGGCAAGGGACACAATACCGACCGCGTGCTTATAAACACTTTCAGTCCCGTTGAATGCCGCGTTAAATTTGATTGCGACACACCCTGCGCCGTTCACCCCAACACTCTGGACATAACGGCGGTTAAAGGCGGCGTCAGGCTTGCAACAACCAGATTTTACAGCGTCGGCGGCGGCACAATAAAAATTGAGGGCGAACCGAACTGCAATGCGGGAATAGACGACAACGTGTATTCAATGAGCACTTACGACGAAATTTCCGCATACTGCAAGAGCAAAAACATACGCCTGTGGCAATACGTGAAGGAATGCGAAGGCGACGAAATTTTTTATTACCTCGAAGATATATGGGAGCAAATGAAAAACTCCATACATGAAGGGCTTACAACATCGGGCGTTCTTCCGGGCTGCCTGGGCACGCAGAGGCGCGCACAGCACCTTTATAACCAGCGGCATATAGACGAATCTGCGCAGACCAAAGAAAACAGGCTTGTATGCTCGTACGCGTTCGCCGTAAGCGAACAGAACGCTTCGGGCGGAATAATAGTTACAGCGCCCACTTGCGGAAGCTGCGGCGTTGTGCCCAGCGTGTTGTACTATATGCAGGAAACGCGGGGATTTTCCGACGAACAGGTTGTCCGCGCGCTGGCAACGGGCGGCATTATAGGCAACATAATAAAGACTAACGCCTCCATAAGCGGCGCGGAATGCGGGTGCCAGGCGGAAATAGGTTCGGCATGCTCAATGGCGGCGGCAGCGCTTGGTGAGCTGTTTGAAATGGGGCTTGGACAGATAGAATACGCCGCGGAAGTTGCCATGGAACACCACTTAGGACTTACCTGCGACCCCATTGCGGGACTTGTTCAGATACCCTGCATAGAGCGCAACGCCGTTGCCGCGATGAGGGCAATAAACGCGTTAAGCCTTGCAAACTTCCTTGCAGATTCGCGCAAGATAAGCTTTGACCTTATCGTAAAAACAATGTACAATACGGGGCGCGACCTTTTGAATAGCTATAAAGAAACGTCCTCCGGCGGGCTTGCAAAATACTACCCCGTGGACAAACTGCACTTCAGCTGAAATCAAAAAAAGCGCAATAATTGCGGCATATGTGCGGGGCAATTTGTTTTTAGCCCAAAAAAATACAGTTAAAATACATATAAAAAAGGTTACCGTAAATTTACGGTAACCTTTTTTTGATTAAAGTCAGCGCGGGTGCTGCCGAAGCAGCAC
>CAJLLH010000281.1 GCA_905207385.1 uncultured Eubacteriales bacterium | reverse complement strand
TCCCGCTTTGCTTTTTTAATATGGTTTTGCGCGTGCGGCTGCCGCAAATTATATTTTTAAGGTACTATTTTAAGCTTGATTTCTGCGCAATAAAAATATAAAATTAATTAAATTTTTTTATTTTAATTTACCGTTTGTTTATATTTTTGTGTTATAATAAAAATAATTAAAAGGCAAAATATATGGCTAAAATAAACGGAAAAGCATTAAGAAAATTACGCGAGGAGCGCGGACTTTCTCTGCGCGCTTTTGCAGAAAAAATTTATGTTTCAAAATCTTCTGTTCAGCGTTGGGAAAAATCATATCTGCCCGAAGATGATGCCGTACTTGAAAGCATTGCTCAGGTTTTAGGCGTGAGCGTGGACGATATGTGCAAAATTTCGGAAAAGCTTGATTCAGAAGAGGAAGAAAGGGTAGTTTCTCCCGAAAAACTTGCCGAAATAAAGTTTGGCACTAAAGGTCTCGCCATAGCTTTTGCCGTGCTCGGCATTGCACTTTTTATTGGCATATTTATGCCGTTTATTATTCTGTTTTAAAGGTTTTCTGCGCCATAATTCTTTTTACTGCGACTAAATTTGCGCTTATTTTTAAAAAGGGGTATTGTAATTATTCAAATTGCGTGCTATAATCATATCAGGGTCGCGGAAAGCGGCTCTGATAAAGGAGAAAAAGTGAAATGAAAATGGAAGATTTCAGACTTGACGGAAAAGTCGCGCTGATTACAGGCGGTACCTACGGCATAGGCTACGCCATTGCGAAAGGCCTTGCCGCGGCGGGCGCAACCATAACGTTCTGCGATATCAAGCAGGAACTTGTGGATAAGGGCACTGACTCGTACAAGGCGGACGGCATAAAGGCTTACGGCTACGTGTGCAACGTATGCGACGAAGCCGCCGTTCAGGAAATGGTTAAAAAGATAGAGGCGGAGGTAGGCGTTATAGATATCCTCGTAAACAACGCGGGCATCATAAAGCGCATACCTATGATAGAAATGAGCGCCGCCGAATTCAGACAGGTTATAGACGTAGACCTCAACGCGCCTTTCATAGTAGCAAAAGCCGTTCTTCCCTCGATGATTAAAAAGGGACACGGCAAAATAATAAATATCTGCTCCATGATGAGCGAACTCGGCCGCGAAACGGTATCCGCATACGCGGCGGCAAAGGGCGGACTTAAAATGCTTACCCGCAACATATGCTCGGAATACGGCGGTTACAACATTCAGTGCAACGCCATAGGCCCCGGCTACATCGCAACCCCTCAGACTGCGCCCCTCCGCGAGCGTCAGCCCGACGGTTCTCGCCACCCCTTCGACAGCTTTATCTGCGCCAAAACTCCCGCAGGTCGCTGGCTTGAAGCGGACGAGCTTGCAGGTCCCGCAGTATTCCTCGCGTCCGACGCGTCAAATGCTGTCAACGGACACATTCTTTACGTGGACGGCGGTATTCTCGCGTATATCGGCAAACAGCCTCAGTAACGCGTTAATTGCGGCATAGTATGCCGTCAATTCAAAATATTTATTGCAATAAAGCAGCGCCCGCGCGCA
>CAJLLH010000280.1 GCA_905207385.1 uncultured Eubacteriales bacterium | reverse complement strand
TTGCGTTCTTCGTCGTTCTGTTCGCGGGTCTTGCGTTTGCTTGCTCCGCTGGAGTATGCAAGGTATGCAACGCCTGCTATGACTATCACAACAATAACTATTACAAGTACTACAGTCAGAATAACGTTTTCTTCGGTATAATCTTCGGGCGGGGTCGGTTCTGTAAACTCGCCGTCTTCACCTGAAAAATCGTAGGCGGTAAGGAAAGAGGTTGCTATATATCCTTCGGTAACCGTGCCGTCCTCTGCTGTATAAGTTACTTTGCAGAAGTCCGCAGTAAGCGCTCCCACGGCGGCGGTCTGGTCTGCCGCCTTAATCTGGTAGGAAATATGCACCGTTGCGCCAGGCTCAAGTTTTAAAAGCTCGGTTGCGGGGCTCATGTACGGCACGCTGTATATTCCCGTTGAATAGTTAAGCTGTCCGCCCTCGAACGGCGCTGCGGACTGTGTTTCGCTTATCCTTGCTCCGAGAGTGGCGGTAATATACGATTTCTGCCCGATTACTATAATGTCGGCGTTGCCGCTGGTGCAAAGCACGAGCGCGTTCGCCGTACTCTTCATTCTGAAAGTGCCTTCTTCGCCGACTTCAAAGTACTGTCCGCTTAAATCGGAAAGATCTATTTCTGTAAGATACTGCCCTGCGGGAACTATTGCAAACTGCGCGGAGGAAGCGCTCTTTAAAAGCTCTGCCGTTTTGCCTACTGCAATGGTCTGCGCGTGGGTGGTGTCTGTATAGCGGAAAAGCAGGGGGATTACGCTTATATTGTTTACCGTGTTGCCTTCAACGGCGCATAAACTTCCGTCTTTAAGCACGTATACGCAATCGTTTTCAAGCTTAACGGAGGAATATGTGCCCTGTGGAATATCTTCGCAGAATTCCTTCATGTCGGTAACGGCAAGCATTTTGTCGTCATTAACCGAGTATACAAGCCCGCCTTTTACTATTATGTTCTCGTCGTCGGGGAAAGCCTCGGCAGAGGCGTTCACAACGCCGTCGGCATATTCGTAAACACCGCCTGTTGCGTCTTTGAACAGCAATCCGTCCCCGCTGTAGCGCATGGAAATTATGTTGCTCGTATGCTCGACTGCGTAAACGCCGTCAGTCGCGTTTTCCATAACGCCGCCTTCATATACGTAAGCTTTTGTTCCTTCCTCGATTGTAGTGAGGGTGGGAGTGCCGCCTGAATAAATGTAAATGTATTCGCCTTGCGAAAAGGCAAATTTGTTTTCCGTTGCGGCGTAGCAATCTATGTTGCCGATTTCAAGGTCGGAAACAAATTCGGGATAGAACGTTTCGTCGCTGTTTTCAGCCGCGGCATATTCAGTTTTTACCCCCGTAACAGCCGTGCCCGCAATTAAAGTTGCGGCGGCAAGGAGTGCAGTCAACAATTTTTTCACAGCAGAATTATACCACACCATAAATAAATTGTAAAGATTTTAAAAGTTGCTTATTAAATTTAGTGCGCGCGCGGAATTGTGTAAGCATGCCGGCATTTGCGCACTTTATTGATGCGTTCGCAGTTTATTAGCGCGTGCGCGCTTTATTAATGCGT
>CAJLLH010000279.1 GCA_905207385.1 uncultured Eubacteriales bacterium | reverse complement strand
AGGGGCAAGCAGTGCGCCCTCAACGCCGTTTACAAACCATTCGGGCGGATTTTCAGCCCTTGCCACGTCTTTATAAGTTTTGCTGCGGCGGGGCGAACCGTTTGTCTTTCCGTAACCGATTGCAATTACAAGCGCCACTTTTTCGTCCGCGCCCAACGTGTACGCACCGTTTATTTTTTTATACGTCAGCGCCACCCAGCAGGTATTCAGTCCCAGCGTCTGCGCAAAAAGCACAAGGTCTTCGCCGTAATAACCGCACTTTTGCTGCAAATCTCTGCCTTTTTTGCCCGCAAGCACGATGTAGTTGTTCACGTTTTCAAATTTACCGTAATGCGCCAGCAGACTTGTGCCGAATGCCTTCGGTTCGTTTAAAACAAGCTGAATGTTAAGCCCGCTTTCCTTGTTCAGAAGGGTTATGCGCTCTTCAAGCGCGCATCTGGCGTCGCCGTCTATTTCACGCGGCAGAAAGCTGCGTACAGAATGCCTTTGCCTTGCCGCTTCTTTCAAATCCATAATTTGCTCCTTTCAGGTAATTGCCCCGCATATATGCCGCATCAAACGCAATTTTTCAGTATTTTACCGAGGTTATCACGCCGCCGCCGAGGCAACTTTTGCTGTCGTACAAAACGGCGTACTGCCCTTCTGTAACCGCGCGCTGTTTTTCGGCAAATTCTATGTTCATTTTACCGTCTTTTACCGTTACAAGCACCTTTTGTTCGGGCTGGCGGTAACGGAATTTAGCAGTGCATTCAAAAGCCGCGGCGGGCGGCTCGAATGCTATAAAATTGAGCTCCTGCGCCGTGCACGAAGAGGAGTAAAGCGGACTTTCGTCCCCGTGCGATACGTAAAGCACGTTGTTTTCAAGGTCTTTGGAAACTACAAACCAACGCCCTTCCTCGCCGTGCATTCCGCCTATCCCGAGTCCTTTGCGCTGACCCAACGTGTAGTACATAAGCCCTTCGTGCGTGCCAACTTTCTGCCCGTCAAGCGTGCGTATTTCTCCCGGCATGGCGGGTATATAGGTCTTTAAAAAGTTGCGGAAGTTGCGTTCGCCTATAAAGCATATGCCCGTGCTGTCTTTCTTTTTCGCAACGGCAAGTCCGTTCTTTTCAGCTATGGCGCGCACTTCGCTTTTATTCAGGTCGGAAAGGGGGAACACTACCTTTTCAAGCTGACTTTCGCGCACCTGGTTCAAAAAGTAGGTCTGGTCTTTGCCCGCGTCTGCGGCTTTAAGCAGACGGTGTCTGCCGCCCTCGTGCGATATTCCGCAGTAGTGCCCCGTGGCAATTACGTCTGCGCCCATACCCTCGGCATAGTCCTTGAACGGACCGAACTTTATTTCGCGGTTGCACAAAACGTCGGGGTTTGGCGTTCTGCCCGCCTTGTATTCTTTAAGAAAGTATTCAAAAACCCTGTCGTAGTACTGCCGCGAAAAATTGACGCTGTAATAAGGAATATCCAACGTTGCGCACACCCTCTGCACGTCGGCAAAATCTGTTTCCGCGGTGCATGCGCCGTTTTCGTCGTCCTCTTCCCAGTTCAGCATAAAAAGGCCTATAACGTTGTATCCCTGCTCTTTCAAAA
>CAJLLH010000278.1 GCA_905207385.1 uncultured Eubacteriales bacterium | reverse complement strand
TTTACAGAATTGGTTGCCTGAGTAACTATTGAAACGAGCAACGTTCCCAAAAATGCCGCGCCTTTGCCGAAAATATCCATTATTCCGAACAGCGTTCCGGCGTGCTCGGCGGGAATTATTTTAGTGAAGTACGAGCGAGAAAGCGCCTGTATGCCGCCTTGGAAAAGTCCGACCATTACTGCAAGTACCCAGAATTGCCACATGGAGTGCATGAATATTGCAAATATGCCTACAAAAGTATAAGCGCAAATGCTTATTATTATCAGTTTTTCGTTTGATACTTTGCCTGCAATTTTACCGAAAATGATGGCTGAAGGGAAGGCGACAAACTGCGTTATAAGCAGAGCGAGAAGCAGTCCCGTGCTGTCAAAGCCGAGCGCCGTTCCGAACGACGTTGCCATATCTATTACGGTGTATACGCCGTCGATATAAAGGAAGAAAGCTATAAGAAATAACACTATGCCTTTTCTGTTTTTAACGCATTTATCTTTGCTGAACAGCGCGCAGGCGAGCCTTTTGAAGTTATCTTTAACGGCGTGTTTTACGGGCGCGATAAAGTGTTTTTGTTTGTAAGTTTTTGCAAGAGGGATAGTGAATGCCAGCCACCACACGGCATTTATTATGAATGCCGCAGGCATTGATATCGAGGTATCTACCGTAAGCACGAGCACGATGCTCAGAATAAAGGGTATGCAACTGCCTATATAGCCCCAAGCGTAGCCTTTGGACGAAACCATGTCCACGCGCTTTAAGTCGGTAATGTCGGGCAGCATTGCGTCGTAGAATACAAGGCTTACGGAATACGCTATTTTGGTTATGACGAATAATGCAAGAAAAGCTACCCAACCCATAGGAATTCCAAGGGCGGCGCAGCCCAGAACGCCTATTATTGCGCTGAAAAAGAAGAATGGCTTTTTCATTCCTCCGTAATCGGTAAAACTGCCCAGTATAGGCGAAATAACTGCAACGCACAGCGTTACGCCGCTTGCCGCATATCCCCAGATAGCCGTTGCGTCTGTTTCTGTAAGTCCGCTGCCCGAGCCCGTTACCAGCGCGTTGAAGTAGATGGGTATTATAGCGCTTACTAAAAGCGTGAACGCTGAATTTCCCACATCGTAAAGTATCCAGAACAACTCTTTCTTTTTCTGCTTGTAAACGGGTGAACTTTTTCGCCTTACGCGCTCTTCGGCGCGGCTTAAAGCGGCCGCTGCGGCGCCGTTGCCCGCAGTCTGCGTGTCAATTCCATTTTCCATTTGTAACCTCGTTTAATATTTAAGTCGCAAAATCCGCAGTCTTTGAAGTCGGATGCAAAACGCAGCGCGGTTCTTCTTAAAAAACTGCGGCGTGCGTCTGTTACTCGAAATCTCTGTTAAGTTTATCGCTGAGAGCGCTTTCCCCGCGCAGAAAAGAGTGATAATTTACAATGAGTTCGTCAGCTTTTTTTACTGCCTGAACATAAGCTTCGGTAAGTCCGCGTATGCCGTCATTGTATCTTTCATCTGTTTTCAGCGGAAGTATCATTCCGTGAACGGTTTCCCACATTCCCGAAACTTTAAGTATAAGGGTAATAAGTCCGCGCGCGGCGGGATTGTGTGCGCG
>CAJLLH010000277.1 GCA_905207385.1 uncultured Eubacteriales bacterium | reverse complement strand
CCGGCGCCGAGGCCCTGGGTGAGCGCGCTGCCTATCTGAATTTTGTTTTCGCACGGGGAGAGCGCTAAAATCTGGCTGTCCGTATTGACAACATAATAATCCGCGCACATTATGCCCGCCTCGAGCATTCTGTTTACGGCGTTGTTACCAGCGCCGCCGACGCCTATTACCTTGATTTTGGCGCGGCCTGCGATATTGCCGATGTTATCGTTAAACATTTTCAACCTCCGTTGTACGATTGATGGTCTATTTAATGTGCGACGGCTGTGCCGACGCGGCTTTTAAAAAAATCTGAAGAATGATTTGCTCTCCCTGTCTTTAAGAGCCATATCGATAAGGCTGAAAAGAGAGCTGAACTGCGGCTTGTCGTAATACGGTATCTGAGGGGAAATAACCGAAACCGTGCGCACCAACCTGCCGCTTATATGGTCAGACGCGCCCCTTACTGTAAGCGCGCTTTCACCAGTCATGTAAAGCGTTTTATAATCGAGATTGCGCTCAGTATAGTTCTGCCTGCATTCTTCTATGGTTTCGCAGATGCCGTCGAGCGCTTCGCGCAGTTTTTCCTTTACTTCGGAAGCCGTATACCTGTACAGTCTGCCGCCGAAAGAGTGCTCGAGCATGGTCGCCGCGCCCTCTTTGGAATTCAAGTTTACCTTGGAAAGTATTGCCAGCGCAACTTCGTAAGGCATTTCCATTACCTCGGTCAGATACAGAGCCAGATGCCCCGCGCCGAGCGAAAAACTTTCGCTGTAAGCGACGCCGTTGCCGCAGATTACGCTGTACGAAGAAGAAATGAAGCCGAAATCGAAAAGCACGGCGTATTCATCCCTCTTTTCGGGCGGAATGAGGTACATAGCCTCGGCATGAACAGAAGGAATGAAATTTATTTCCGCAATGCCGCCGAACTTTGAAAGGCAATTTTCAACGCAGTCGCAGTAAGCGGAACTGCAAAGATAGTGGCAAAGTCTGCCGCGGAGGCTGTCCGTAAGCATGCCGACGGGACTTACAACCCTGCGCATATCGGAAAGAACGTAGTAAAGGCAACCCGAACGGATAAGACGCCATCCCTTTCTTACTGAAGGAAGCGAAGCACTTTCAAGCGCTTTCACGTCGGAACGGGTAACTTTTTTAAGCGAAGAAAAGCTTATGACGTTATCCGAATTGACAACTTGCGTAAATTCGCCGGGTACGCCGACGTAAACAGATTTCACCTTGTCGCCGCAAGCAGAAAGCGTGCGTTTTACGACAGATGCAAGCGCCTGGTCGAAGCCGTTAACGTCGAGAAACTGACCTTCAGCATAACCGTCGTATTCAGAGGTGAAACTGCTTTTTATTATGAAAGTATTGTTGACTCCCCTCTCCGCCACGACGGCGGTAATTTCTGAAGAGCGGACGTCTATTACGGCCACGCTTTTGTTAAGCATAATCGCTCCTGAAAAACTGAACTTCAGTGCAGTGCAAAACTGCACAATGAATTTATACCACTATGTATTGATTATATAATAGTGTCGCGCAAAAGTCAAGAACTTATATAAAAAAAAGTGCGACATATGCCGCAACGACATAATATAAACCCGCATTATGAATACGCAAAAAGGCGCGCCGC
>CAJLLH010000276.1 GCA_905207385.1 uncultured Eubacteriales bacterium | reverse complement strand
GGAAGTAAATTCCGCCTTGCGTTTTTGTCGGCGCAATTATTTTTAAATTTTACTGTTGTAAAATAAATTAAAAATCCGCGGAAGACTTAACGCGCGAGCCGTCGTGCTGTCTTCCGCGGATTAATTTTGTCTAAGATAACCACTCGCTGAGCGAGTGGATAAAGAGCTTACAGCTATGGACAAAAAATAACTCCTGTAATACAATTTTAGCGACTGGCAATCGCAACAAAAAGTAAAACAGGAGGTATCCAGTGAAGGACGTAGATAGTTTATCACATACAAAATGGAGATGTCAATATCACATAGTGTTTGCGCCGAAATATCGCAGGCAAATAATATACGGTAAATGTCGAAATGAGATAGGGAGGATATTAAGGCGTATATGTGAACGATGCGAAGGGGTAGAAATAATAGAAGCAAATGCATGCGAAGACCATATACATATGCTTATAACAATTCCGCCGAAAATGAGCGTGTCAAAATTCATGGGCATATTGAAAGGAAAAAGTAGTCTGATGATATTTGACCAATTTGCCAATTTGAAATACAAGTATGGAAATAGGCATTTTTGGTGTAGAGGATATTATGTAGACACGGTAGGCAGAAATAAAGAAGCGATAAAAAAATACATAGCAAACCAATTGCAAGAAGATAAACTTGCAGAGCAACTAAGTATGAAAGAGTATATAGACCCGTTTACGGGTGAGTCGACAAAAGAAAGCAAGTAAAAGCAGCCACCCGAAGGTGGCCGCTGTAAACGTGTTGCGATTGCCGGAAAATTCAAGCACGAGTAGTGCTGCCGGTATCATGCGCTTGAAGCGCCTACTCAAGCCACCGGCTAAGCCGGTGGTACTTGACTATGATGGCGAAAGCGCATGCTTAAGCTTTACGTTATGCCTTCCGTTGTAAATTACGCCGATGACAAAACTGTTCATCATAAGGTAGCACCACAAAAGAAAGACTATTACCGAAGCGATAGTTCCGTACAGTTTTACGGGGTTGGCAAAGCGCGTATATACGGCAAACCCGCCCGCGCACAGCAGCCATAAGAAAACAGTTAAAAGACTGCCCGAAATTACCTCTTTTACCGTAGTTTTGTACGGACAGATAAACACGTTGAGAAGCGCGGCAACGAGCGTCATTATAGCAACAGCCGCCGCCCAGATTATAACTTCGGAAACATACGCATTGAGTATTCTGCCTAAAAAGGCTTGCCCCACCACCACCGCGCCTATTGCCGCCGCCGTAAGAAGTATTGTGCCGCCTATAAGCCCGAGCGAGGCAAACCTTAACTTTATGCCGCCTTTTTTAAAGGCGCTGTCGTAAATTATTTCGCCGCCGCGGCGGAGATGATAAAAAAAGTTTGTAGAAGAATACAGCGTTGTTACCACAAGTATTATTCCCGCGCCCGAGGCTGCTCCGCCTGCAGAAGACTGCAATTCCTGTAAAAAAGGCAGAACGGCATCCAAAAGGGGAAATTGCGCGAGTATTCCTAGGTCTACGTTGCCGAAGAACATGGAAAGCCAGAACAGAAAGGGCGCAAGGCTCATAAGAAAAAAGTAGACGAGCGTGCCCGCAACCGTGGAGAAACGCTTGTCTGAATAATATTTATA
>CAJLLH010000275.1 GCA_905207385.1 uncultured Eubacteriales bacterium | reverse complement strand
CAGCGTCAGGCCGATGATGGCCGCGCCGCCCGCCGCCGCCCCTTCTTCGGGCGTCATTTTAAGCCGCTTTGCCGCCGACCACAGCGTTTCGCCGCCGCCCGGTACGAGCACGGTAACCGCGCAAGGCTGATTTTCGCTGTCTTCGCCGTCGCCTATTTCGGTTATGTAAGAGCACGTTTCGGGCACGAGCACCGCCGCAGTGATTTTAAGCGTAGCCTCCGCCTCGCACTCGCCTTCGGCGCGCTGGCGCACGCTTATGCCGTTTACAGCGACTTCGGTTACGGTAAGGCTTTCGCCGCCGTTAAGTTTTACAGAGAACGGCAACGTTACTTCCGTGCTGTGAGTTTCGCCGTTGCGCGCATAAATGAGAACAAAGGATACCCCGCCTTCAAGTATGCCGGTATCGGCGGAATAGGTGCACTCCGCTCTGGGCGCAAGCGCTACCCTGAACGTACAGCCGTAGTCTATTTTAGCCTTGACCGAGCAAGCGCCGCTCACCCTTTCGGAATACACTTTTACGTCGCCGCACTTTACCGTACGTTCGCACGCGAAATGAAGGTCGGCTTCGCCGTCGGTGCGGAACGCGTCGGTTGCGGCGTAAACTTCGCGCTCCTCGTAAAATTCGCCGTAGAATGCGAGCTGGGCGCTGAAATTAACCGAACATCTGCCGCGCTCTTCGTTGACCTGAGCGGCTACGTTTATGTCTTTAATCTGCGCGCGGCAAAGCGCTCTGCAAGGCACTATTGCATCGTCGCAGAGAATTTCTGCGGAATAAGGTATAACCCTGTCTAACGCCGCCTGTTCTTCGCCGCGCACGGCAAGGAGGCTTAAATATATTTCGCCGCTGATGCGTATTTCGCCCGCGCCGCAACGGCAGTCGGTTACTATTACTTTGGCGTCGTGCATGAGTATATCGTCCACGCCCGCCGCTTCAAAATCGTCTTCCACCTCGCTTTCGCCCGAAAAAGTTATGGCAGACAACATTTTTACGGGCTCTGTACGGCATACCGCGCCTTCGCAGGATACAAGGCAGGTGCGCTCGGCTGGGCCGTAAACGTTTATCTGGGCGCTTATTACGGCCGTTACAAGGAAGGAAGAACCGTCCCTGCGCACCGAGCAGCGCTCGCACGAGAGGTTGCAGAACGCCGTCTGTGCGGGAGCAAGGCAGGCGTCGTCGGCAAAGTGAGTGAATTCCGCGCCCTTCTGCGCGCGGCCGAGCTTGCCGTTTACGTCGGCATAGACTGCGGTACAGATTAACCTGCCGCCGTAGTTTACCCTGCCCGAGGATACTTCGCACCCCGCGGGCGAAACCTGCGGACATACGGCGAGTATTTCGCTTACGCCGTCGCCGAAGGAAAAGCGGCACTCTACCACCGACTGCGAACTGATTTGAGTAATTTTTCTTACATAGCTTTCCGTCTGATATTCGGCTTTGATTGACATAAATAAATTCTCCTGTGGCGGCACCGCCGCTTTTAATCTGCTTGGTTGTTCAGATATGCTATAATATGCCGCGCGAAGCGGCATTATTACAATGCGGAGATGTATGTTTTGGGGGAATTTTGCGCGTTTTTGAATAAAAAAGCCGCGCGGCGGAAATTTTTTCCGCCGCGCGGCTTAAAACATATTTAAGCTTTTATTTTTTGCTTTACCGCACAAAAGCTTTTTTGAAAGCTGCGCTTGAGCTTAAACTGAGCGCGCCCTGAGCTTTACCCTACCGCACAGTATT
>CAJLLH010000274.1 GCA_905207385.1 uncultured Eubacteriales bacterium | reverse complement strand
AATTTATTGCCGCGCCTCGCCGCATATGCAAATTTAATGAAAATGCCCGCAACCTTATTTTGTCGCGGGCAAAAAACATTCAGATTTATTTTATAAGGTCGGAAAGTTTTTTAGCGTTCAAAAAGTTCATTATAACTTCGTCAAGCTCTTTCCATAAAGGCAATGAGAGGCATTTTGCCGCGTTTTCGCAAGGGACGTCGCTGTAAAGGCAGGAAACGGGCGCAAGCGGACCTTCCGCCGCCACTATTATTTCGCCTACAGAGCATTCTTCCGCGGGTTTGGCAAGACGGTATCCGCCGCTTTTGCCGCGCGCGCTTAAAACAAGCCCCGCCGCCGAAAGCGGTCCCATAACAGCTTCCAGATACTTTGCGCTTTCGTGCTGGCGCTCGGCTATGTCGGTGAGCGAGACGTTTGCGCCGTCGTTATGCTGGGCGAGGTCTATCATTACTTTAAGGGCATTGCGACCCTTTGTAGTTATCATCATAATAAATCAACCGCCGTACTCAATCATTTTTTCAATGCACTTTACCGCAGCAAGACGAGTTTGCTCGTCCATAACCATCTCCTCCCCGCTTTCGCCTGCAACTGCGCCGTAAACGTCCGCGAGCGTGGTTATCTTCATATTGTGGCAAAGAAGGTCCTTTGAAAGGGGATAGAATTTTTTATCGGGACACCTGAACTGAAGGTGCTGCACGATTGCGTTTTCCGTGCCGATTATAAATTCTTTTTTATCCGACTTTTCGGCAAAATCCATAATTCCCGTGGTAGAGCCTACGTAGTCGGCAAGCTCGGTAACTTCGGGGCGGCATTCGGGGTGAACGAGGAATAAAGCTTCGGGATGAGCCGTCTTTGCCTTTATTACGTCCGCCTTGGTCATGCGGGCGTGTGTAGGACAACCGCCAGAAAGCAGTTTGAAGTTCTTTTCGGGAACTTTTTTCTGCACGTAAGTTCCGAGGTTGATATCGGGGATAAAAATTATATTGTCCGAAGGAATTGCCTTGCAGATTTTGACCGCGCTTGAAGAGGTTACGCACACGTCGCATACCGTTTTAAGCTCTGCCGTGGTGTTGACGTACGCCACTACGGTATAACCGGGCATGCTTTCCTTTAACTGCGAAATAAGCTCTTTATCCATCTGCTCAGCCATGGGGCAACCCGCGTCGGGATTGGCAAGAATTACCTTCTTTTCAGGAGAAAGCATTTTGACCGTTTCTGCCATGAAGCGCACGCCGCACATTACCACGGTGGACTGGGGCGCAGTTCTGGCTTTAAGCGAAAGGGCGTAGCTGTCGCCCGTGAAGTCGGCAACTTCGCATATTTCTTCGGGCATATAGCTGTGCGCGAGTATGCACACATCGCGTTCCTTTTTAAGGCGAATAATCTCCTGCTGTAAATCTTTTAACATAATATAAATACAGAACTCCTGTGTTTAAATTCCTATCAATGCACTATGATTATAGCACAACGGGGCGGCGCGGTCAACATTATGCGCCACATTGCATAAGGTAAATTATTCCGCGCCTGCATTAATGCGGTTAAACAGATAATTATTGCGCGCAGGGTTTGCCCTGCAGCGAGCAAGGCACGAAAGACAAAACTAAACCCCAAAAAATTAATCCGCGGAAGACAGCGCGACGGCTCGCGCGTTAAGTCTTCCGCGGATTTTAAATTTATTTTACAACGGTAAAATTTAAAAATAGTTGCGCCGACAAAAACGCAAGGCGGAATTTACTTCCGCCGTTAAGCGTTTTTGCGACAATATATTC
>CAJLLH010000273.1 GCA_905207385.1 uncultured Eubacteriales bacterium | reverse complement strand
GAATTTTCTCTCTTAAACTGAAAAATATTATCGGCGGCGTTCAGACGCGCCGCTTTTACTGTAAAATTTTGACAATGCGCGGCATTAGTGTTATAATGTGTCGGTAAAAAGCAGAATAATTTCTACGGGTCATAAATGAGCGGAAACATAAAACGCGGGCGCTTGCGCGCCCTCAGCGAATACGGCGTAAACATGGTTGCTTTAAGCATACTTACGGGTCTTTTCGCCGGCGCGGTAGTTACAATTTATAATATTCTGACGGCGATAGGCGAGGAAAGATCGGCTCAGCTGTACCAAATCATAGTTGAAAACCCCGCATTCATTCCGTTGTTGTTCGTGGGGCTTGCCGCAGGCGCGTTCGTTATAGGCACGGCAACCCGCTTCGTGCCGATGATACGCGGCAGCGGAGTGCCTCAGGCGGAAGGTGCGGCGCGCGGACTGCTTCACTTCAGGTGGTATACGGTAATGTGCTCCATGTTCGCCGCTTCGCTCGCGTGCGTATTTATGGGGTTGCCTGCGGGCAGCGAAGGTCCTTCGCTTGAAATGGGCTGCTGCGCGGGTTACGGCACGGCTTCCACACTGAAGCGTTCGCTCACTGTGCGCAGACTTCAGGTAGCCGCGGGCGCGTCGTCCGGTCTTGCCGCGGCGTTCAACGCTCCCGTAACGGGTCTGATTTTCGCAATGGAAGAGGCGTTCCGCTCATTTTCTGCGCAGGTTTTCACCTGTTCGGCGGTAAGCGTGGCGGTGTCGCTCACAGTTCGCAATTTAATGCGCGCGGCAATGGGCTTTCCCACGGGCTTCACCTTTACAACCTTTTCGTTTACCGCGTTAGAGCCCGCGGGTTATCTCTGTACGGCAATAGCCGCGCTTGCCGCAGGGCTTCTGGGCGTGGCGTTCTATCACCTTATGCTGATTGCGCGCAAGGGGTTCAAAAAGATAACCTTTTTAAGCGGCGTCGGCAGATATATAATTCCCTTTTTCGTCGCGGGCGCATTCGGTCTTGTAACCGTTTACGCTATGGGCGGGGGGCACGACTTCATTCAGTCGCTCGGTTCGCTTTCGGAAGAAGGCACGCATAGCATATTCGGCATAAGCCTTGCCGCAACGCTGGCTGTAATAGTGCTTTTCCGCTTTATTTCCACCATACTTGCGGTCGGATGCGGAATGCCGTACGGCATTTTCGTACCCGTGCTTGCCACGGGCGCAGGGCTGGGCGCTCTCCTTTGCGTATGGTTCGAAAGTATGGGATTGGACGCTGCGATGTCCGACTATATAATAATCGTAACAATGGCGGCATACTTTACGACGGTCGTCCGTGCACCCATTACAGGTCTTGTAATGGTGTTCGAATTCACGGGTCAGTTTGAAAATCTTCTGCCCGCTCTGCTCGGGGTAGGCATAGGTTTTATCGTAGGCGAACTTTTCCGCACTCAGTCCGTGTTTGAAAAGTGCCTAGAGTTTATAGTGAGGGAAAGGAACTTAAAGACGGGCGCGGAAAAAAGAAGCGTTACCATAGAGGTGGAGGAAGGCTCTTACGCCGAAGGCAGAAGCATACGTTCGGTGCTGTGGCCCGCTGGCGGAATGGTAACCGAAGTTACCGCGCGCGACGGAAACCGCTTTGTGCCGGGCGGTTCAACAATGCTCAACGCGGGCGATAAAATTACCTTTGAATGCGTTGCCGTCTCCGAAGAAGAGCTTAAAAACTATCTTTCGGAAATAGTTTCTGCGCCCCGCTGAAAATTTAAAGTCGTCCGTTAAAAAGGCGTTTGATTGCAATT
>CAJLLH010000272.1 GCA_905207385.1 uncultured Eubacteriales bacterium | reverse complement strand
GCAGGGATGGCGGGGAATGTCGCTTTCCTCCGCCTCTCCGCATACTGCGGCGTATAATCTATATCCCCCTGAAAAATTGCGGCAGTCGTAACCGTTTGCCGCAAGAATGCGGCAAGCGAGGTAACTTCTGAGTCCGCTGTGGCAGTTGACGTAAATGGTTTTATCCTTGGGTATTTCGCCTATGCGGCCGCGCAGGTCGTCAAGCGGGATATTTACCGCACCTTCAAAACAGCCCGAGGCAAATTCTTCCTCCGTGCGCACGTCGAGCATAAAAGCCGACTTATCCGCCAGCACTTCTGGGAGCTGCTCCCAGTGGAACTGCTTCAATCCGCCGAGCACGTTGCCTATTACGTAGCCCGCCATGTTTACGGGGTCTTTTGCCGAAGAATATGGCGGCGCGTAAGATAAGTCGAGTTCCTGCAAATCGTACGCCGTCATTCCCGCCTTTATTGCGGTAGCAAGTACGTCTATGCGCTTATCCACTCCGTCATAGCCTACAGCCTGAGCGCCTATAATCGCGCCGCTGTCTTTATCGAACAGCACTTTCAGCGTCATGTTGCGCGCGCCAGGGTAGTAAGTTGCGTGGTTTGCGGAAAACAGCACAACTTTGTCGAAGTCAACTCTCGCACGCCTTGCCGACGCACTGTTGAGCCCCGTGAACGCGCACGTAAGCCCGAAAACTTTTATTACCGAAGAGCCGCTTCCGCCTTTATACACGGTGCTCAGTCCGCAGATATTGTCCGCCGCTATTCTGCCCTGCTTGTTGGCAGGTCCGGCAAGAGCAAAGAGTGCAGCTTCGCCCGTTATTGAATTTTTAATCTGAACGGCGTCGCCCGCGGCGTAAATATCTTTATCAGACGTGCACATATGCTCGTCTGTAACCACCGCCTTTTTTATTCCGAGTTCAAGCCCCGCGTCCTCCGCAAGCGAAGTATCGGGCAGAACTCCGAGCGCGACAATGCAGAAATCTGCCGCATAATCGCCGTTGTCTGTATGCACATTCACGCCGCCGTCAGTACTTTCAAGCGAGGTTACGCGGGAAGACAGCGCAAGCTTTACGCCGTTTCTGCGCAGTTCGGAATGAATAAAGCAGGCTGTATCATAGTCGACCTGAGGCAGTACCTGAATGTTGCCCTGTATTAC
Source organism: uncultured Eubacteriales bacterium (assembly GCA_905207385.1). GTDB lineage: Bacteria > Bacillota > Clostridia > Christensenellales > Borkfalkiaceae > Coproplasma. The sequence goes on along the minus strand of CAJLLH010000272.1, from coordinate 651 downwards.
CGTTACGGAAATTCCGCGCCTTATAAGGTTTTCCGCCGCCTCAAGGCCTATGAACCCGCCGCCGCACACCACAGCCGTGCGCGGAGAATTATTCTTTATGAAATCGTCTATGGCAAAGGTATCTTCCACCGTTCGGAGCGTAAAAAAGCGTTCGCCGCCGCCAGATGGCATTATAGGCTTTGCGCCAGGGCAATAGATAAGCTTATCATAACTTTCGGAATATTCGCCGCGCGGAGTGCGCACGGAAACTTTTTTTGCGGCGCGGTCTATTTTTGTAACCTCGCTGTTTACCCTTACATCGATATTGAACCGACTTGCAAAACTTTCGGGGGTCTGCAACGTGAGCGAAGAGCGGCGCTTAATTTCGCCGCCTATATAGTAGGGAAGTCCGCAGTTGGCGTAAGAAACGTAGCCGCTGCGTTCAAAAATTATTATTTCAGCGCTTTCGTCAATACGCCTCAATCTTGCCGCCGCGGTAGCTCCGCCCGCAACGCCGCCTATAATAACAACTTTCATATATTGCCGTATTCTCCTAAATGTTGTTTTTATTATTTTAGCATCAAGGCGGCGCAATATCAATTACGGGAAGAAAATTTCAGTAATTTTTTATGTCGGATTATAAAAGTGCGCCGCCTGCCTGAAGCAGGCGGC
>CAJLLH010000271.1 GCA_905207385.1 uncultured Eubacteriales bacterium | reverse complement strand
CCGAGTGCGATTATATCATCCATCTGGGCGACATGGCGGGCGACGCGCGCGAGCTTATGCGCGCCTACCCCGAAAAGACGTACGTTATCGCGGGCAACAACGATTTTTGGGGCGGCGAAAGCGAAATCGTGCTCGACGCGGAGGGTCGGCGCATCTTCGCCTGCCACGGCCACCGCTACGGGGTGAAGAGCGGCACCGAAAACCTCGTGCGGGCGGCGAAGGAGCGGCTGTGCGACATCGCGCTCTACGGCCACACCCACATCCCCGACGTGCACGAGGAGGAGGGGGTGTTGCTCATCAACCCCGGCTGCATGACGCTGTATTCCCCGCGCAAGACGTACTGCTACCTCGTCGTCGCGGGCAAAAAGGCGGTGCCGACCATCGTCGACCTGTAAGGAACGGAAATATTTTTTTGCGCGCGCGGCGATTTTTACTGTAAATATAAAAAAAGCGGCAAAGCCGCAACCTAAAGGAAGGTTTAAAATGTCGGTTTATACAGACGAAATCAAAAAGAAAATATCACAGATAGTGCGCTTCCCCTCCTATCAGCAGCCCGCAGAAAACGGCATGCCGTTCGGCGTTCCCGCAGCAGAAGCTTTGAGCTACTTCCTCGGACTTGCAAAAACTATGGGTTTTGAAACGCACAACTACGATAATTACGCAGGCGAAGTCATATTCGGCGAGGGCGAAGAATTTGCCGTGCTCGCGCACCTTGACGTAGTCCCCGCAGGCAGCGGCTGGACGCACGAACCCTTCGGCGGCGAAATCGATAAGGAAAACGCGCGCATATGGGGCAGAGGCACGATGGACGACAAAGGTCCCGCCATCATTATGCTTTACTGCCTTAAGGCGCTCAAAGACGAAGGTTTTAAGCCCAACCGCAAAATAAAGCTTATTTTAGGTTGCAACGAGGAAACGGGCTGGGCGTGCATGGACCATTATAAAAAGGTTGCGCACATGCCCGAAGAAGGCATTTCGCCCGACGCCGACTTCCCCGTAATTTACGCCGAAAAAGGCATTCTGCACATAAAATTAAAGTTTACCGTAAAGGGCGCAAAGTTTGCCGAACTTACGGGCGGCGAGCGCGCAAACATGGTATGCGACTTATGCACCGCCTCTGCCGACGCGTCTTTCGGCGACCCCGAAAAGTTCGGTCTTAAGCTTGAAGGCGGCAAAGTTGTGTCGCGCGGCAAATCGGCGCACGGCTCTACCCCCGACGAAGGCGTGAACGCCATAGAGCCCATGCTCAGATACCTTAAGCTGGACGGCATTGCCGACCTTCTTTTCAAAGATAAGTTATCGCTTGCAGAGCTTGAAGACGAAACGGGTAAACTTACCCTTTCGCCCGACGTTATAAAGAGCGCAGGCGACGAAATATTTATCACCTGCGACATACGCTACCCCGCCACTTACGACGAAAAATTCATACTCGGCAAAATAAGCGGGTACGGCATACCTTACGAGGTTATGCATTCCCAAGCGCCCTTATACGGCGAAAAGGACGGCTTCCTTGTAAAGACGCTTTGCGAGGTGTATAACGAGGTATGCGGCACCGACGTGCAGCCAATAGCGATAGGCGGCGGAACGTACGCAAGGGCGTTGAAGCGCGGCGCGGCGTTCGGACCTGAAGAGGCGGGCGAAGAAAGCACCATTCACCAGGCAAATGAATATATTACCTTTGAAAAGATTGAAAAATGCTTCAAAATTTATAAACTTGCGCTTGAGCGCCTTACCAAATAAATTTTGAGCGGACTTTATGCGTTAGTTGAACGCGATAATTTCATAAAAGAGCCGCGGCGCGATTTGAGCG
>CAJLLH010000270.1 GCA_905207385.1 uncultured Eubacteriales bacterium | reverse complement strand
CGGCGATATCCGCGGGGTTTACGCCCGGTATTCTTGAAGCCTGTCCCAAAGACGCGGGTTTTACTTTTTCAAGCTTTTCCCTTGCTTCAAGCCTTAAGCCGCTTATCGAAAGGTAGTCGATGTCCGGCGGAAGCTTTTTTTCTTCAAGCTTGCGCGCGCGTTCTATCTGCTCAAGACCTTTTTTAAGGTAACCTTCGTAGCGGATGAAAATTTCTGCCGACTGCGCCGCGCTTTCGTCTTCGCCGCAAATTCTGCCGAACTTTTCGTTAAGCTGTTTAAGCGTTGCGCCGCGGCGGATAATGTCGGCATACGTCAAGGACTTTTCCGTTCCGTCCAGCCCCGCCTGCTTTAAAAATTCATCGGCTTCCGCCTGAGGAATGCGCTTGTTCAGCGCCTTAAGGTCATCTTCGTAGTTTTGCTTTCTTTCAAGGTAACGCGCGTAGCGCTCTTTGGTAACAAGTCCGCAGTCGTAACCCTTTTGCGTAAGTCGGAAGTCGGCGTTGTCCTGACGTATCTCCAGCCTGTGCTCCGCGCGCGAGGTCATCATTCGGTAGGGCTCGTCCGTGCCTTTTGTTACAAGGTCATCTATAAGCACGCCAATATACGCTTCGTCTCTGCCGAGAATAAGAGGCTGCTTTCCGCGTATTTTGAGGCTGGCGTTAAGCCCCGCCATAAGTCCCTGCGCCGCCGCCTCTTCGTAGCCCGACGTGCCGTTTATCTGACCCGCCGTGTAAAGCCCTTCAACCTTTTTGAACTCAAGCGTGGGGTATACGTCCAGAGTGTCTATGCAGTCGTACTCTATCGCGTAAGCGTAGCGCATAATGTCGCAGTCTTCAAGTCCCGCAACGGTGTGGTACATCGCTTTCTGCACGTCGTGCGGAAGGGAAGAGGACATGCCCTGAACGTAAACTTCCAACGTGTCTTTGCCCTCGGGTTCAAGGAACAGCTGATGTCGCTCTTTGTCGGAAAAGCGCACAACCTTTGTTTCAATCGAGGGGCAGTACCTCGGGCCAGTGGAAAGTATAGTGCCGTTGTAAAGGGGGGAACGGTCGAGGTTGGAAAGAATGATTTCGTGCGTTTTAAGGTTGGTATAGGTAAGGTAGCACGGCATACTGTTTTTTACGGGCTCTTTCGTCAGGTAGGAAAAAGGCAGAATGTCATCGTCGCCGCACTGAATCTGGCATCTGTCGAAGTGAACGGTGCGCCCGTCCACCCTCGCGGGCGTGCCCGTTTTGAAACGGCGCACTTTATACCCGAGTTTTATAAGGTTTTCGGTAAGCGCGGTTGCGGGTGCAAAACCGTTAGGTCCGCTTCTGGCAATAACGTCGCCCGTAATCGTTTCGGCGTTCAAGTACACGCCCGTGGCAAGTATTGCGGCGCGGCATTCAAGAACGCCGCCGTAAGTGGTTTTTACGCCGCACACCTTACCGTCTTCGGTAAGTATTTCGGCGGCTTCGCCCTGCATTATGCGCAGGTTTTGGGTATGCTCAAGCGTGCGCTTCATTTCGGTGTGGTAGGCGTGCTTGTCCGACTGGCACCTGAGCGACTGCACAGCCGCGCCCTTGCCTACGTTGAGCATACGCATCTGAAGCGCCGTTTTATCGGCATTTACGCCCATTTCGCCGCCGAGCGCGTCAATCTCCCTTACAAGGTGTCCCTTTGCCGTGCCGCCCACCGAGGGATTGCACGCCATAAAGGCTATGCTGTCAAGGTTAAGGGTAAGCATCGCCGTTTTAAGTCCCGTCCTCGCGCAGGCGAGGGCGGCTTCGCAGCCCGCGTGCCCCGCGCCGACTACCACGACGTCAAATTTTCCTTCTGAAAAAACA
>CAJLLH010000269.1 GCA_905207385.1 uncultured Eubacteriales bacterium | reverse complement strand
TCAGGCGGCTTTTTAATTGATTGCGGCATACTATGGGGTTAATTTCAATTTAAGGCAAAAACTGGAATGCTTTGACGGAATAACGGGGCATAAATCTGCCCACAATATTTTCGGAGGCAGTTATGCAATTTGAAGATACAAAAACTTTTGTTAACCTTGCAAGAAGCTTTGCGGGCGAATCGCAGGCGGGAATGAGATATCAGCTGGCAAGACTTGCCACTCAGCAAGGATACGTTACGCTTGCCGATACCATTAAAGTGCTTGCAAAAAATGAAACCGTGCACGCACGCAGATTTTTTGAAGAACTTTCTAAACGCGGCACAAAACTTGACAACATTGACCTTGACGCGGGCTACCCCTTCCACGGCGGAGATCTTGAAGAATGTCTGCGCGTTGCAGCATTGGACGAACACGCGGAACATTCAAAAATTTATCCGACTTTTGCAGAGGAAGCCGAAAAAGAAGGTTTTAAAGATATAGCCGCGCTTTTCAGAATGGTTGCAAACGTCGAAAAGCGGCACGAAATGATTTTCAATTATCTTTACGAAGCCTTTAAATCGGGTAATTTGTTTTCAAACGAAACGCCTATGGTTTATATCTGCTCCGAGTGCGGTTACATGCATACGGGCACTAAAGCATGGGATGTTTGCCCGCTTTGCCAGAGTTCGCAGGGGTATGTTGAATTGCATTTGCCTTTCTTGAAGGAGAGTATATGAAGAAGTCTAATGAATCTACGTCTAAGAACGCGAAAAACAAGGCTTGCGGCACAAAAGGTTGCTCTAACACCAAAAACTGCAAGTAATCGGTTTTACAGTGCCGACGATCCGGACGGAAGTTACACGGGCTTTCCCGCCGACGGCGGTATGCCCGTGCAGGACGCAGACGATTTATAAGTCTGGTAATATCAATTTCTATTTTTCATAAAATAATAAACTATTACCGCAAAAAAACTTATATAGTCTGAAAAAAGCGGCGGAGAAGCTTTAAGCTTCTCCGCCGCTTGACTTTTGAATAAAAACTCAGTTACGCGACATAATCATTCAGATTATTTATGCCGCATAATTTAATATTTACGGCATATGTGCCGCTCAATTCAACAAAAATCAAAATATTGGCGCGCGTTTTTTACCTCACTTTACATTACCGCCGTGCAAAAGGCTTAACATTCAGCCGCGGAGCACATATTGCCCCTTACCATTTTAAACAGCGTTGCGGCATTCTTATTTAAGATTTTTAATAATTTTTGCGGGGTTGCCCGCTATAACCACGTCGGACGGAAACGAGCGGGTTACCACCGCTCCCGCGCCCACCACCACATTGTCGCCAAGAGTAACCCCCGGCAGAATTTTAGCGCCGCCGCCTATCCACACGTCGTTGCCTATGGTTATGGGTTTGCCGTATTCAAGACCCGAACGGCGCACTTCTTTATCCAGCGGATGAGCGGCTGCATATATGCCGACCTGAGGCGCAATTAGGCAGTTATCGCCGATTTTTACCTTGCAGACATCTAAAATGACGACATCGTAATTGGTATAAAAATTTTCGCCCACTTCGATATTTTCGCCGTAATCGCACTTAAAGCCGTGCCCGAGCACTACGTTTTTGCCGCATTTGCCCAAAAGCTGAACGGCAACTTCGCGCCGCTCCTCTTCGGAAAGCCCGCCGTTAAGTTTCTCGCACAACGCAACGGCGCGCGCGTGCGCCGCAGAAAGCTCGGCTTCGGCAGCGCAGTAAAGTTCGCCCGCAAGCATTTTTTCCTTTTCCGTCATAATTACCTCCGCGCGCTTCGGCGCGCCGCGTCAATCTTTTTATAAACATATGCGGCGGGCGGCAATTTTACGCGCCGCCCGCC
>CAJLLH010000268.1 GCA_905207385.1 uncultured Eubacteriales bacterium | reverse complement strand
TTAAAAAAACTTAAATCCGCTCGAACGGAAATTTCTGCGTGAGGCAAATATGATAGAACTTGAAAAGTATTACGACGTGATAATTGTCGGCGCGGGCGTTGCGGGGCTGAACTGCGCGCTCAATCTTCCTCAGGATAAGAAAATTCTTATAATCTGCAAGGACACGCCCGACAAGTCGGACAGCTACCTCGCCCAGGGCGGCATTTGCCGCCTCGTCGACGAAGACGACTACAAAGGTTATTTTGAAGACACCATGCGCGCGGGGCATTACGAAAACAACCCCGCCACGGTAGACTGCATGATACGCAACTCGCAGGAGCTTATCGACGATTTAATCGCGTGCGGGGTAAGGTTTGCGCGCAATGCCGACGGTTCGCTGTGCTATACAAGGGAGGGCGGTCATTCCAGACCCCGCATCTGCTTCCATGAAGACTGCACAGGCATGGAAATAACCACTCACCTGATGACAAAAGTTCGTTCGCGCAGCAACATTTTCATTGCGCCTTACGTAACCATGGTTGATATAATATGCGAAAACAACACCTGCTACGGCATAGTCGCAAAGGACAGTAAAAACGGCAGATTATACAGACTGTTTGCCGACTACACCGTGCTCGCGACGGGCGGTCTTGGCGGCGTGTTTGAAAACTCAACCAACTTCCGCATTTTAACGGGCGACGCCCTGGCAATCTGCTTAAATCACGGAGTGGCGGTAGACCACATAAATTATATCCAGATACACCCCACAACGTTCTATTCCAAAACGCGCGGCAGAAGGTTTTTAATTTCAGAAAGCGTGCGCGGCGAAGGCGCGGTGCTTCTTGATAAAAACTTCAACAGGTTCTGCGACGAGCTTCAGCCCCGCGACGTGGTTACCAAAAACATACTCGCGCAGATGAAGAAGGACGGCACAAAGCATGTATGGCTCGATATGCGCCCCATCCCGCGCGAAGAGGTGATAAATCACTTCCCCACCATAGTCAAAAGGTGCCTCGACGAAGGTTACGACGTGTTCCGCGAATGCATACCCGTAGTTCCTTCGCAGCATTACTTTATGGGTGGCATACGCTCTGACCTTGAAGGCAAAACAACTATGGACAGAATGTATGCCGTAGGCGAAACCTGCTGCAACGGCGTGCACGGAGCCAACAGACTGGCTTCCAACTCTCTTCTGGAAAGCCTTATATTCGCAAAGCGCGCCGCGCGCGACATAACCTCGCGCTATGCCCGCACCGACTTAAACGCTGCCGCCGCGGCGGAAAGCAAACTCGACTTATCAAAATACGCAAACGTGCCCGCACTTTTAAAAAGCTACAAGGGCATAGTTTTAAAAGCAATAGAGGAGGCTGAAAATGAACAACCCCGTAACTGAAAAACTGCATGCGGACAAGCTTATTCAGATGGCGCTTGAGGAGGATATCTCCAACGAAGACATATCCACGAACGCCGTTATGCCCGAATATAAAAAAGGCACGGTAGATTTGATATGTAAACAGGACGGCGTAATCTGCGGACTGGGTGTTTTTGCCCGCACGTTCACGCTGCTCGACGTAGCAACAGTTGTCGAGCTTTACAAAAAGGACGGCGACGAGGTTAAAAGGGGCGAACATATAGCCAAAGTAACGGGCGATATCCGCGTACTTCTTTCGGGCGAGCGCACCGCTTTGAACTACCTTCAGAGGATGAGCGGCATAGCTTCCTATACCCGCCGCGTGGTAAAGCTTTTGGAAGGTTGCAAAACAAAGCTTCTCGATACAAGAAAAACTACCCCCAATATGCGCATATTTGAAAAGTACGCCGTAAAAGTGGGCGGCGGAGTAAATCACCGTTACAATCTTTCCGACGGCATTCTTTTAAAGGATAACCACTTAGGCGCGGCGGG
>CAJLLH010000267.1 GCA_905207385.1 uncultured Eubacteriales bacterium | reverse complement strand
TCAGATTTTCCTTGACGATCTTCTTCATCTCCGCCTCGATCTTCGTAAGAATTTCGGGAGCGAAGGCGGTTTCGGTGTCGATGTCATAATAGAAGCCGTTGTCGACCGACGGACCGATCGTCAGCTTTGCCTCGGGATAAAGGCGCTTCACCGCCTGTGCAAGAATGTGCGATGCTGTGTGCCAGAAGACCTTCTTGCCCTCCTTGTCGGCAAAGGTAAGGGGCTTGACCTCCGCGCCGTCGGCGACCTCTTCGGGAACGCCGTGAAGAGTTAAAAATCTGCGTATGGTGCAATGCCTTTCGTAAACTTCCGCGGCGTAAGTTTTTCCGCTTTCCGTAAGCTGAATGTGCATGCCGTCGGTGCAGACATAGCCTTGCGATATCAAAAGCTTAATAGCCTTTTGAACAGCGGGCTGAGATACGCCTGCGGCGCGCGCCACGTCTATTCTGTGAACGGGCTGATTGTTTTCGGATAAAAGCAATATTGTTTCAAGATAATCTTCGCCAGACTGATTGTGCCTCATCCCGCCCCTCCGTACAGTACAATTTCAAGCGTTTTGCGGTTAATATTTTACCACATTGCGGCGGTAAAGTCAATATATAACCTTTTTGCATTTTTGCGTTAATTGCGGCATATGTGCGGGGCAATTAAAATTCAAGCCCCAAAACGCGCAAAGCCTTAAAAAATATTTGCCTTATTCTGCAAGCTGGGCTTCCCTTTCGGCAACGGTGAGCGCTTCAACCATAGCGTCTATATCGCCCTGCATAAAAGTTTCTATGGAGAACAGCGAAAGACCTATGCGGTGGTCGGTTACGCGCCCCTGAGGGAAATTATAGGTGCGGATGCGCTCGCTTCGGTCGCCAGTGCCCACAAGACTTTTGCGCTGTTTATCGTATTCGCTTCTGTTCTGGGTATTGTAATAGTCGTAAAGGCGCGAACGCAGCACCTTGAACGCTTTATCTTTATTTTTTAGCTGACTGCGCTCGTCCTGGCAGGTAACGACTATGCCCGTGGGGAAATGCGTTATGCGGATAGCCGTTTCCGTTTTGTTTACCTTCTGTCCGCCAGCGCCCGAAGAGCGGTACACGTCCACCCTTATATCCTCGTCGCGTATTTCCACGTCCACGTCCTCCGCCTCGGGAAGGACAGCTACAGTTGCGGTGGAAGTGTGAACCCTGCCCTGAGATTCCGTTTCGGGCACGCGCTGAACGCGGTGAACGCCGCTTTCAAACTTTAAAAGCTTGTACGCGCCCTTGCCGCTTACGTTGAAAACAACTTCTTTAACTCCGCCGAGCTCCGTTTCGTTGAGGTCCACAACCTCTGTCTTAAGGCGGTGCTTTTCGCAGTAGCCGAGGTACATGCGGTACAATTCCGAGGCGAACAACGCAGCCTCGTCGCCGCCCGCGCCGCCGCGGATTTCAACTATGCAGTTCCTGTCGTCGTTTTTGTCCTTGGGCAGAAGCAGAACTTTAAGCTCGCCTTCTATGTCGGCAAGCTGTTTTTTAAGCGACTGCTCTTCCTCCGCCATAAGAATGCGCATTTCGGGGTCGGTTTCGCTTTTAAGCGCCTCCGACGTGTCGCCCAGTCTGCGCTCCGCCTCCTTGTATTCGGCGTACTTTTCCGCCGTTTCGGAAAGCTCTGCCTGCTCCTTGGCAAGCTTTGTCCACTGCGCGCTGTCGGCTATTATTTCGGGGTCAGCCATCTTCTGCGAAAGCGCCTGATATTTATTGTAAATGTCATTTAATTTTTCAAAAAAAATCATAACTTAACACACCGTTATATTATTGTAAAAAACGCCTTGTTTTGCGCGCATTTTTAAAATTGGCGCGGCAATATGCCTTAATTAACATAAAATGTGCGGCTATGCGCCGCTATATTATAATGCGGCGGCGCGTGCCCGCGCA
>CAJLLH010000266.1 GCA_905207385.1 uncultured Eubacteriales bacterium | reverse complement strand
TCGTTGAAACCATCGGCTGCTCCGGCATGACCCACTCCGCAGCTATGGCGGCGGAAATCCTTCCCGGCAAGACCATTCTTGAAGCGCTCAACACCGACCTCGTGTGCGACGCTATCAATACCGCTATGCGCGAATTATTCCTTCAGATAGTTTACGGCAGAACTCAGTCTGCTTTCTCTGACGACGGCCTTGTTATAGGCGCAGGCCTTGAAGACCTCGGCAAAGGTCTCCGTTCGCAGGTGGGCACTATGTACGGCACCAAATTAAAGGGCGTAAGATACCTTGAAATGGCTGAAGGCTATGTGCTTTCCATCGCTCTGGACAAGAATAACGAAGTTTGCGGCTATAAGTTCGTTTCCCTCGGCAAAATGACCGACTTCATAAAGAAGGGTCTTACCCCTAACGAGGCTTACGAAAAATCTATCGGCACCTACGGCAGGTATACCAAGGAACAGGGCGCCGTTAAACACATCGACCCCAGAACGGACAAGGAGGTTGACTAATCATGGCACTTTTCGAAGGATACGAGAGAAGGGAAAAGAAAATACTCGGCGTGCTTAAGGAATACGGCATCAACAGCATAGAAGAATGCAAAGACATATGCCTTTCCAAGGGCGTTGACTGCGATAAAATCGTTCGCGGCACTCAGCCCATCTGCTTTGAAAACGCCGTTTGGGCATACACCGTCGGCGCGGCTATCGCCATAAAGAAAGGTTGCACCAAGGCAGCTGACGCTGCGGCAGCTATAGGTATCGGTCTGCAGAGCTTCTGCATCCCCGGTTCCGTTGCTGAAAACAGAAAGGTTGGTCTCGGCCACGGCAACCTCGGCGCAATGCTTCTGCACGAAGATACCGACTGCTTCTGCTTCCTTGCAGGACACGAATCTTTCGCCGCTGCAGAAGGCGCAATAAAGATTGCTGAAAACGCAAACAAAGTACGCGTTAAGCCTTTAAGAGTTATATTGAACGGCCTCGGCAAAGACGCAGCTTATATCATTTCCAGAATCAACGGCTTCACCTACGTAAGAACGCAGTTCGATCCCTACACCGAAACGGTTAAGGTTACCGATACCATTGCATTCTCCGAAGGCAGCAGGGCAAAAGTTAAGTGCTACGGCGCAGACAGCGTACCCGAAGGCGTTGCTATAATGAAGATGGAAAACGTTTCCGTATCCATTACGGGTAACTCCACCAACCCCACCCGCTTCCAGCATCCCGTTGCAGGCACCTACAAGAAGTGGTGCGTTGAAAACGGCGTGAAGTACTTCTCGGTTGCTTCCGGCGGCGGCACGGGCAGAACTCTTCATCCCGACAACATGGCAGCAGGTCCCGCAAGCTACGGCATGACCGATACCATGGGCAGAATGCACTCCGATGCGCAGTTCGCCGGTTCCTCCTCCGTTCCCGCGCACGTTGAGATGATGGGTCTTATCGGTATGGGCAACAACCCCATGGTCGGCGCAACGGTTGCTGTTGCAGTTGCAGTTCAGCAGGGCATGACCAAGTAATAGAAAAATTGACACATTCATTCACTTTAAAGAGGCGGATTTTTCCGCCTCTTTTCTTATCATAAATCCCCGATAGTACGAAGGTTCACAAACAGGATTATGCCAACGCGGCATTAAATAAAAAGAAACCCTTTCGCTAAGCGTGAGGGTTTCTTTTTAATATGTAAGGGTTTTAGATTAATTAAAACTTAAGACTGATTGAAAGCATTTTGCTGACCTTATAAACAAAGTCTGTTTTTAACCCAGCCGAGTTAATTTTTTACATATTTTAAGGCAATTGACCCCGTACTATGCCGCAACGAATGCAAAATTCAATAAAAATATGCGTGGGGCAAGGTTAAACCTTGCCCCACGCTTTTAACTTGTTTATTTACTTGCTTTTGCGCCTTGGATGAAGAAT
>CAJLLH010000265.1 GCA_905207385.1 uncultured Eubacteriales bacterium | reverse complement strand
CTTCCGTTCTTTTTTTGTGCTTTTAATGGCTGAATGTACTGTAAAACGCGCGGCAATGAGCTATGCTTGCAAGTTGTATTAAAAGTTGAGTAAGTTTCATTTATTTTTTTTCGGAAAACGGTTTAAATCTTAACTCTGAAATTTGTATTGACATTTCCGGCATTGCGGAGTAAACTGAAATCATAAAATCAAAAAGGTATGAATATGGCTGATTTAAAGGGTAAAAGAGTGCTTGTATTCGGCGACAGCATAATGTTCGGTTCGGGCAACAACGGCTTCGGCGTGGGGGAATTCCTTGACGCCGATCTTGGAATGGTGTGCGTTAAGTACGCCGTCGGCGGTGCCCGCGTCGGCTTCGTTGAGGGCAAAAGTTGGCTTGCGGAGCAGATTGCAAGCGCCGTTGAGGCGGGTGAGCAGGCTGACTATATAGTTTTTGACGGATTTACCAACGATTGCAACATATCCGAAGGTTCAACCCTGCCCGACGTTCCTCTCGGCGAAATCCCCGCAGGTTATCCCCAAACGGAAGTTGCTTCGCTTAAAAAAGAGGGAAGTACCTTTTCGGAATGCTTTCAATCGGTAATATATACGCTCCTTTTGCACTTTCCTAAGGCAAAATTGTTGTTTATCCGTCCGCACAATATGGGCAGGCGCGACGATAAACTGCAAAAGCTTTACGGCGAGCGCGCGATAGAAATATGCGAAAAGTGGGGCGTACCTTACGTCGATTTGTATAAATTCAGTTCGCTGAATACTTTTATGCCGCTTCACCGCGATATGTTCACTTGCGACAGCTACGGCTGGGGTCGCGGCGACTGTACCCATCCCAATGCCGAAGGCTACCGCCTTAAATATATGCCGCTCATTGAGTCGGCAATAAAGCTTATCTGAATTTTCTGCCGCAAATTTGCTTCGGCAGATAAAATTACGTATTAATTTTGCGTTTTATTGCGCGCTTTGATATATGAGGAGATTATTATGAAAGTTATTATGTTGAACGGCAGTCCGCATAAAAACGGCTGCACAAACGCCGCTCTTGAAATTATTGCAGACGAACTTAAAAACCAGGGCGTAGAAAGCGAAATATTATGGCTGGGTAACGGCGCAGTGCGCAGCTGCATAGGTTGCGGCGGTTGCAAACGGCGGCTGCCGCAAAAACGACAAGTACAAATGTGTCTTCGGCGACGACGGCGTTGCTGATATTGCCGATAAGCTTAAAGATGCCGACGGCTACGTGTTTGGCGCTCCCGTGCATTACGCTTCGCCTAACGGCGCAACTGTTGCCGCGCTCGACAGAATTTTTTATTCCGCTGGAAGATATATGCAGTTCAAACCCGCAGCTTGCATAGTTTCTGCCCGCCGCGCCGGCACTACGGCTTCATACGATGTGCTCAACAAATACATAGGCATAAATAATATGCTTATGGTGCCGTCTACTTACTGGAATATGGTTCACGGCAATACTCCCGAAGAGGTGTTGGAGGATAAAGAGGGCGTTTCGATAATGCGCGCCATAGGTTCGAATATGGCTTGGCTTTTAAAGCTTCTTGCTTCGGCTAAAGGCGGCGAACTTGAAAAACCCGTTATCATACCTAAAGTAAAAACCAATTTTATACGCTGATTTGGTTTGCATATTTTAATTTGCACGTCCGATTATTTGTTTCGGCACGCAAATATATTCAATTGAATATTCAAATCGCACTGCTTATGTTTATCGGCGGTGCGATTTTTTTGTTTCAATATGATAAATTTGAAAATATTTTGTTGTAAACTGCAATATAAATTATAAAATTTATCACTTTTATAGGTGAAAAAATTAATCAAATTTACATATTGCGAAAAATTTAATCATGTTACATATTGACAGTGGGTGTGGTTTGTGCTAATATTAATGCAGTAAAAAGTGCGGTA
>CAJLLH010000264.1 GCA_905207385.1 uncultured Eubacteriales bacterium | reverse complement strand
CACCGCCGCGGTAAGAATTGTCTGCCCGCACGCCAGTCCCATTGTAAGCGGTATTGCGCCTATTGCCGCCTGCACTGTCGCTTTTGGCGAATAAGCTATCATGCAGAAAAGCCGCTCCTTTATGTTGAGTTTTGAAAAACAAACGCAGAGAAACACTCCCGCCATTCTGAACAAAAGCGCGAGCAGTATAACGCAAATTATCAGTCCGCAGTTTTGCAGTGCGTACTGTATGTTGACCTCCGCGCCGACCAGTACAAACAGCAGAATTTCGGCAAAAATCCAGAGTTTTGAAAACTTTGCAGAAAGCCTTTGGGCGCATACCGAATGTCTGGCAAAGATTACCGCGCCGAAAGAAATTACCGAAAGCAGCCCCGAATAAGGCACCCACTTTTCCACGGCATCTTCAAGAGCTACGAACAAAAACGATATGCTTAAAATGATAATGACCTTAATGCTGTCGCGCATGTGAAATTTTTTGATAAACAGAACAAACAGCAGTCCCACAGCAATGCCGACGCCTATGCCGAGCACTATGGATACGGGCACCTGCCACAAAAAATTCCACGAAAAACTTCCGCCGCCCGCCATTGACGTAAGGGACGTAAACAGAACGATTACATACACATCGTCCGCAGACGCGCCCGTCATAATCATATCGGGTATGCCCTTATCCGTGCCGTAGCCCGATTCTTTGAGCTTAAGCATGCGCGGCACGACCACCGCGGGCGACACCGCCGCCATTACGCTGCCCAAAAGCGCCGCGTCCAGAAGTTCCATTTTAAGTATAAGCGTACCCAGCAGCATATAGCCTAAAATTTCAGCCGTAGCGGGCACAAAGCACATAAGTACTGCCGAAACGCCGTTCTTTTTAAGGTCCTTAAGGTTGAGGTTGAGCCCCGCGCGCGCAAGAATTATGATAAGCGCGAGCTGACGAAGGTCGGCTGATATGCCGAGTATTGACGGGGCAATGAGGTCGAGCACGTAAGGTCCGAGCACTATGCCCACCACCAGCATTCCGAGAAGGGGCGGAAGCTTGATTTTGGAAAGAACCGAGCCGAGAAGCAGCGCGCAAAGGCAGATTACTGCAAGCGAAGTAAGAAAATTCATAACACTCCTTAAAAACAAAAAAAGCCGATGCTCCGCGTGTACAAAAACGCAGAGGTCATCAGCTTTAAAAGCGGTTTAAGATATAATCTTGGGGAGAACCTCATTCCCCGTTGCGCAATATATTATACAGCCGCATTTAACTCAAGTCAAGCGATACCGCATTTGCAAACGGCATTATCAACACTTTGGCGACATTATAAATCAAATCCGGGCGCGGCAATGAATAAAAAGTTTAAGTCAGGTCAAAAACATAAGCGGAGGTTATTATATGGCAGAAAACTTGACGGCGAAAGAACTTACAATGCTTTCGCAGGCACTTACCACCGAAGGGCTTATTTGCAAAAAAGCCAGAATGTATTCAAACACTCTCACCGACCCCGCGCTTGCCGACTGCATGGCAAACATTGCGGACGAACACGAAAAGCGCTACTGCGCGCTTATGAAGCAGCTTGGCTGAAAGGAGAAAGATGATGAAGCTTACCAAAAGCGATATTTCACTTTGCGAAAAGGACGCGCTGCAGGATATGCTTGACAGCGAAAAGAGCCTTATGTCCCTTTACACCACGGCGCTTTACGAAGGCAGCGGAAAAAACATACGCAAGAACTTTTCCGATAACCTTATGGCAGTGGCGCAGAACCAGTACACCCTTTACCAACAGATGAGCGCGCGCGGATATTACGAAGCTCCGCCTGCAAAAAAAGATATGATAGACCAGGCGAACGATATGTTCAAAAAACAGCAGAACTCGCTTAAAGCGGGCAAATCTGCACAAGCAAAGTAAAAAAATAAGTTTAAAGCGGCGGGCGGAAA
>CAJLLH010000263.1 GCA_905207385.1 uncultured Eubacteriales bacterium | reverse complement strand
TCGAAGAATATTCTAAATGAAAATTTTAATTTATGCACAAATTTTTGAAACGTCGGGGGATATGTGCGCTCCTTTTATTTGCCCTGACGGCCGCCGCGGAGATAGCTGCGCCTTATTCTGAGCTTGCTTACCGCCCTTGCAAGCTGTGCCTGTGCGGAATAGTATTCCTGTATGCCCAGCTTCTGCAGCATTGCTTCCTTTGCCTGAGCCGCCTCGCGCTCTGCACGCTCTTCGTCTATCTCTTCGGGGCGAAGAACAGAGTCGGCAAGCACCAGCACGTCGTTATTTTCTATTTTCATTATGCCGACGGAAACGGCGGCTTCCACCTCTTCCTCGCCGGGCGCGCGGAAGGTGAGCCTTCCCGGCACAAGCGCGGTTATGGTGTTGCTGTGCCCCGCAAGCACGCCGTACTGTCCGTCCACTGCGGGAATTACAAGGCTTTCGCAGGGGCCTTCGTAAAAGGTGCGGTGCGCGCTTAATATATGCACTTTGAAAGTATTCATAAAAATTACCTGCCTTAAAAGCCTTACGCAAAGTCGCGCAGCGCGCGGCTGAAAACCTTGTTAACCTTCGTTTTTGAGCTGTTCGGCCTTTTTGATTACGTCTTCTATCGTGCCGACGTTGTAGAAAGCCGCTTCGGGATATTCGTCCATATCGCCGTTTATTATGGCTTTGAAACCGCGGATTGTCTCTTTAAGGGGCACATATGCGCCCTTTATGCCGGTGAACTTTTCTGCAACGTGGAAGGGCTGGGACAAAAACCTCTGCATTTTGCGCGCGCGGTATACGGTGAGCTTATCTTCTTCGGAAAGTTCGTCCATGCCGAGTATGGCGATTATATCCTGAAGCTCGTTGTACTTTTCAAGCGTTTCCTGAACTTTGCGCGCCGTTTCGTAATGCTCTTTGCCTACAATGTCGGGCTCGAGTATGCGCGAAGTGGACTCAAGCGGGTCAACTGCGGGGTAAATGCCCTGTTCGGCTATTTTACGGCTTAAAACGGTGGTTGCATCGAGGTGCGCGAACGTAGTTGCGGGCGCGGGGTCGGTAAGGTCGTCCGCGGGCACGTATACCGCCTGCACGGAGGTTACCGAACCGTTTTTGGTGGAGGCTATTCTTTCCTGAAGTTCGCCCATGTCGTTTGCGAGCGTGGGCTGATAACCTACCGCCGAAGGCATGCGGCCGAGAAGGGTGGATACTTCGCTGCCCGCCTGCACGAAACGGAATATGTTGTCTATGAATAAAAGCACGTCTTTATGCTCGGTGTCGCGGAAGTATTCCGCCATTGTAAGGCCTGTAAGCGCGACGCGCATTCTGACGCCGGGAGCTTCGTTCATCTGACCGAAAACGAGCGCAGTTTTGTCGCCTACGCCGCTTGCGCCCATTTCGCGCCAGAGGTCGTTGCCCTCGCGCGAGCGTTCGCCTACGCCCGTGAATACCGAGTAGCCGCCGTGTTCCATTGCGACGTTGTGTATGAGTTCCTGAATAAGCACCGTTTTGCCTACGCCTGCGCCGCCGAAAAGACCTATTTTGCCGCCCTTTGCGTACGGTTCCATAAGGTCGATGACCTTTATGCCCGTTTCAAGAACCTGAGCAACGGGGCTCTGGTCTTCGAACGCGGGCGCGCTGCGGTGTATGGGCCAGTGCGCCTCGGCTTCGGGCGCGGGCTTGCCGTCTATCGGCTCGCCGAGAACGTTGAACATCCTGCCGAGGGTGCACGTTCCGACGGGTACGTTTATTACGTCGCCCGTGGCGTAAACTTCGGTGCCGCGCGAAAGACCTTCGCACGCGCCGAGCATTATGCAGCGCACAACGTCGCTGCCGACGTGCTGCGCAACCTCCATCACGAGTTTTTTGCCGTCCTTCTCCACATAGAGGGCGTCCTTTATTTTGGGCAATTCGCCCTCGAACTTAACGTCTGTTACAGGGCCGGATATGTG
>CAJLLH010000262.1 GCA_905207385.1 uncultured Eubacteriales bacterium | reverse complement strand
CGGTCGCCCACAGGAACCTGAAACCTGCGCGTCTGCCAATTCCGCCATATCCGCAAAAACATTACATATTATAATTGAACGCCGATTCAAAGTCAAGCCAATTATAGCGGTTAAAAGGCATTTATTGCGCGTTTTGCTTTATGTAACATACTTTTGCGCTTTTTGTAAAACAGGTGATATTGTTTTTTAGGCTAAATCAAGATATAATCATTAAAAAATAAATCTTGTTGCGAGGTATTATATGAACGGAATAACGGCTGTCGGCAAAGCTATTCATATCACTTTTAAAATTGCGCTTGCCGCACTTTCATTATTTATTTTGTTTATAGTTTTATACATCGTTATTATATTCGACTGGCGCGCCGCGGTTGCTGCACTTCCTCTGTTCATACCTTTAATTCTGTTTTTTGTCGCTTGGTGTCTGCCTGAAAGAATGCGCAAAAAAATTATTGTAACGGGCTGTTGCATAGGTCTTGCAACACTTGTTGCGCTTATCTCTGTAGTCGGCGTTATAGTTTACGAGCACGCCATAACAATAGACGATAACTACAGCAGCGACATAAGTTATACGAACAGATTTACTCCCTTCGAAGATATACCCAAAACTCAGGCTTCGGTAAGCTTTGAAAGCGATGCTCCGCATCTTCTGGTAAGCAATTCCTTTTACCGCCTTACGGCAAATTTCATTGCGGCAACCTATCCCCGCGCGTCTTTTGACAATTACGGTGAAAGCACCTATCTCAGTCTTAACCGCAGTCCCGACTTTTTGCTTGACGGCGCGGCTGACATTTTGATAGAGCGCGACCATACAGACGAAGACTTTTATAATTTTGAACCCGAAAATACCGAATGGACGCCGATAGCCAGAGATGCGCTTGTAATTTTTACGCATAAGGATAACCCTGTAAAAAATCTTACAAAGCAGCAACTTACCGATATCTGCACGGGTAAAATTACCAATTGGTCGGAAGTCGGCGGCGAAAACAGAAAAATTGAGCTTTACACTTCGCATAACCTTACCTGCGCGAACGACCTTCTTGAAAAATATATAGGCGCTCCCCTTGCGGGCTATGTCACAGAACGGCGTCTTGCCTTCCCCTACCTTGCCTTTCCCGAATATCCGTTAAAGTACCGCAATACGCGCGGCGCGATTGGCTTCAATTTTCTTTCAGATATCGACGCTCGCTATAAAAATACTCACGCTATTGCAATTGACGGCGTTTATGCAGACATTGAAACCGTTTCTCAAAACAGCTATCCCATATGCGAAGATGTTTGCGCAGTAACGCTGAAATACAGGTCTGAAGCGGAAAATAAACTGATAGACTGGATACTTTCTGACGAAGGTCAGGCAATAGTAAAAAAATGCGGTTATGCGTCAGTTAAATAATTGAATAACATAAGCGGGCGCGTTTTTAGCCCGCTTTTTTATGTACATACATAATTTTTCGGCTTAAGTTGAGCAAGTATGGCACACTTTACGCTCCTCTTCCTTGACTTGAAGTCGCATTTGTATTATTATTTTTATAGGCTTTTTTGCTTCGCGCTGCTTAAAAGCCGTAATTTTTGGCGCGATGAGTACGATTAAACGGTTTAATTAATTGTTATCGTACACATACATAAATTTCAAGGAGAAGCTGATTTTGATTAAAAGCAGAATTTGTGAGATGCTGGGAATAAGCTATCCCATTTTTCAGGGCGGTATGGCTTGGATAGCTGAGCATACTCTCGCTTCCGCAGTTTCAAACGCAGGCGGACTTGGCATAATCGCAGGCGGCTCTGCACCTATCGACTACCTGAGAGATCAGATAAGACAGACAAAGGCGGCTGTAAACGGCAAGCCTTTCGGTGTTAATATCATGCTCATGAGCCCTAATGCCGATGACCTCGCTCAGCTCGTTATAGACGAGGGTGTTCCTGTTGTAACAACAGGTGCAGGC
>CAJLLH010000261.1 GCA_905207385.1 uncultured Eubacteriales bacterium | reverse complement strand
ATAGAAACCGATTTGCAGTTTAAAGCAAACGATGGAGCTGCAGATAGTGAAGATATTTATACGGTAAACCTTAGAAATAAAGCAGATAAATCAAAGCTTCTCGCGGAAATAGAAAAAGCTAAAAAAATAAAAAATCAGCACATTTTTTTTGCGGCAGAATTTTACAGTGCTTTACGAATGCGTCTGACACGCGCGCGCACCGCCTTAAGCTTTTTTAAGTTTGACAAACACATTGCTTTTGTGATAAGATTTATAATATATTTTATATAATTTAAGCTTATCAAAGCCAAGAAAATCTATGACCAAAGAAAAAAGACTTTATACAGCTTCGCTGGTGCTATCTTTGCTGTATGCCTTTGAATTTTTTGTAACGGGCATATTCATATTCGCAAATATGTTTTACACCTGGGCGGGGTTGCCGTTCGTGCTGTCCGCAGCAGCCCTGCTGCCGTTTCCGTTCAGCATTATCAATATAAAAATTTTTAAAAGACAAAGCGTTTCGGTCGCCGTAATCTGCGCTGCCGTGCTGATGGCTGTAGGGCATTTTCTGTTTGCGGCATACGTTCTTTCAAAACTTACGTTTCTGCTTATTACAGGCATTCCTGTCTTTGCCGTCATCGCTATTGTAGGCGCTTTTCTTCTTATGGCGCTCGGTTACCCTAAATTCAGCAAGCTTGGCAAAAAAATCACAGCCGTTTCGATGAGCGTTGCTATTTTCTTTGTCTGCGTGTTCGGCATTCTCAAGCTCGGATTTTTCCGCTACACCTCAGACGGTGTTGTGTTTGCGGTTGAAGACGAATATCAGATAGCGTGGTCCACTTCCGTTAAGTCGGCGGGATATGTGACTGTAGGCGGCAAAACTTATTACGATGAGTCTAACGGACAGAACAGAATATCTACTTTGCACAAAGTAAGCGTACCAATTGCCGAACTTGACCGCGCGGGCGGATACTCTCTGCATTCTACGCCGGTATACTCAGAAGCGGCTTACCTTTCAGTTAGCGGCAAAGAACACGTCAAAGACTATAAGTTCCGCGCTCCCGACACAAGCAACGGGCTTCAGATTTATAATATAAGCGATAATCACGAATGTCTGAGCGGCGCGGGCAATGCGGGAAAATTCTTCGGCGAGGAGCTTGACGTGCTCATACTCAACGGCGACGTTATAAATGATGTTTCTTCGCTGTGGCAGATATCTTTAATTTACAAACTTGCAAGCAGGATAACCGGCGGCGAGCGAGCTGTGATATTTACGCGCGGCAACCACGAATGCAACGGCAAGTACGCCGACGAACTGCATGAATACGTCGGAAGCAGCGAAGGGCGCTTTTATTACGAGGTAAAATTAGGCGGCGCATACTTCCTCGTCCTCGACACAAACAACGACATGTCGGACGATAACTGGCTTATAAACCCTGCCGCTAACTTTGAACTTACAAGAAAAGAACAGACAGAATGGCTCAGCTCGCTCGATAATTTCGGGACGGACTGCGAATATAAATTGATTCTTGCACATATGGCTTTCCCTCTTTCCGACTACGAACGTTTTCCCGAATGGACGGAAGCGCTCAACAGGCTTACGACGGTCGGCAAATTTGATGTTTGCTTAAGCGGACATTCGCATAAGCTTGACTTTGCCGAAGCAGGCGCGGAAACAAAAACCGATTATCCCGTTGTAAGAGGGTCGCTCAGAAGCAACAACCGCACCGAAGGCGAAGGCGTAAGCCCCTCCGCTTTTACGGGTACGGCAATAGAATGCGTTGACGGAAAGATAACCGTAAAATTTACAAACAGCAAAGGTCAGACGCTTGCGGAATATGCAGTAAACTGAATATGGTCACTAAAGGCGGGCGGCACAAATCCGCCCGCACTTTTTAAGTTGCGGAGGCAAAATAATTGTCGCAATAAACGGGCACAGCCGCCGCATTGCTGCGGCGGCTGTG
>CAJLLH010000260.1 GCA_905207385.1 uncultured Eubacteriales bacterium | reverse complement strand
AGTTCAACGGCTTTTTTACAGCTTTTTATAATATGCCGCCGCACATCGCGGCAAGACAATTTAATAAAGGCTTTAAAGCTTTACCCCGTTTTTTATAAGAAGAGCGCGCGCCGATTCAACGCTGTCTACGCCAGTCTTGTTCTTTACGGGCGCAAATTCCTTTTCGCGCACTACTTCGACGGCAAGACAGTTTTTCATGAGCTTTATCATGTCGAGCACAAGATATTCAAACTTGTATCCGTTGGGCTCGTCGGGCTTTACAAGTTCGCCGTCTTTGATATAGGGTATCTTTTTGAACGAAAGGTGAACGGGCAACTTCTTTTCAAGCGTTTTGTTCAGAAGTTCGACCTTGAAGAGATAATTCAAGATTACGCCGTAAGCAAACTTAAGCTCGCCGTCCGGTCTGCGCATTGCGGCAAGTTCGGGAGGCATTTCGTAGTACTCCACAATGGCGGGTTCGCCGTCTTCCATGCAAAGCACGCCGACCTTTTCTTCGGGCGAAACCTTTTTAACCACTTTAGACGAGCAGTTGCAACCGCTTTTAAGCGTAGCGCCTATAAATACAGGGTCGCATATGCGCTGAAGAACGTTATCCACGCTGTAAACGTTGAGCCATTCAATGCCCTCGCGGGTAAGTATTTCGCCGTCGCCGTTTTTTATGAGCGAGGTATACCATCCGCCGTTTCCGTTGGGCGATGTGGAAATTTTGCCCTTTTCCGCAAGGTATATTTTGCCGTGAGCGTCGCACGTGGGCGCCATATCCTGCACGAAGAAATGAATTTTATCTTCGGGATAGCCGAAAAAGTTCTTTTCTTTGAAAAAGGCAACCGTTTTGTCGTTATTGACCTCGCTGGTCATAACAAAAATATGGAAATATGCGCCGGCTTTTTTTGTAACTTCTTCTATGTTGGCAAACTGCCTTGAAAAGATTGAAACTTCGTGCGTGATGCCTATATTGTACATGCCCTTGGGGTTATCGCTGCCGAGGCGCGTACCCTGACCGCCCGCAAGAAGCACCGCAGCCACTTTGCCTGCCCTTATTGCGGCAAGACCTGCATTTTCAAACTCTTCGCGATTGCTTTCAATTTCTGCCGCAGTTACTGCGGGGACGGGAGCAAGGTTGCCTATCTTCCTCTCGCCGGAAGCGTCAAGCGCGTGGAATGCAGAAAAATTTATATTCTCTATCTGCGAAAGAAGGCTTTCCTGCTGCTGTTTTGTAAGCTCGTCGTAATACTGGAGCAAATGTTCCTGACCGTGCTCGCGCAAAATTGACTGTGCTTCGTTAAAGTTCATATATAAAATACACTCCCGCTTATCGTCTTTTGTTTAGTATTTGCCTAAATTCATTATATATTAAACGAAAAAATATGTCAAGTCGCTGTTAAATTTGCGCTAATTAATTGAAAAAATCAAAATAATGTTTTATAATAGTTTTATGTATATAAATTAATTAGTAAAAAGCCGCGTCGCGCGGCAGGATTTCCGCACGTACGGTACAGCGCGGCTTACAAAAACGTATCAAGGAGGATAAAAAAATGTATTGCGTAGAATGCGGGGAAAAACTCACACTCATGTTCAACCACAGGGAAGGACTTGTACCTTTCTGCAAAAAATGCAACGAATACCGCTTTCCCCAGTTTGCCACCGCGGTAAGCATGGTGGTTACCAACAGAACCAAGGATAAAATTCTGCTTGCCAGGCACAAAGATCAGCCCGACTTCATACTGTTTGCCGGCTACATCAAAAAGGGCGAAACTGCGGAAAAAGCCGTAACGCGCGAATTCAAGGAAGAAACCAAGCTCGGAACGGTTAAATTCAAGTTCATGAGCTCGCGCTATCACGAGCCCAGAAACGTGCTTATGCTCAACTTCCTTATAATGGCGGAAAACGGCGAACCCGAAATTGACGCCGAGGAAATTGACGAAATCAAGTGGTTCGACCTTGACGAAGCGCTTGCTG
>CAJLLH010000259.1 GCA_905207385.1 uncultured Eubacteriales bacterium | reverse complement strand
AGTTTACGACAACCGCTTTTTTGTTTGAGTGCAAGGCTGGTCGCTCTCGCCCTAAAAAGCTCATCTTAAAAAGCGGAGCAGCACAGCTGATTGAAAATCCGAAAAGTTACATACGAAAAATGCGGCCGAGAAATCGGTCGCATTTTTCGCCTACAAATCAAGTGTCTGTTCAAACCAAAGAAAGCTCATTTGTTGAGTGCGTCAAAGTAAGCCGTAAGGACTGCCGCTTTTATCTTGTCTCGGGTCTCGGTATTAAGCGGATGTGCAATATCCTTATATTCGCCATCATTAGTTTTTCTGCTCGGCATGGCAATAAATACTCCGTCGTTACCTTCGATAACTTTAATATCGTGAACCGCAAAGCAGTCTTCGATTGTTATCGAGGCCACAGCCTTTAATTTATTGTCCTCCTTGCTGACTAATCTGATTCGTATGTCTGAGATTTTCATAGCGCTTACCTCCAGACTATACTTTTATGCAAATCATTGTACAATAAATCTTTTAAAATTTCAATAGCTTTTTTGCTAAATTTTAATATTTTTCACGTTAAAATTTTACTATCCGTGATAATTCGCCAAAAAATTTAATAAAATTTAATATGTCAGCCAATATTTTCACACGCTTTAAAAGTTTTTACTTCATCGGAATGGGCGGCGTAAGCATGAGCGCGCTTGCCGAATATGTGCTTTCGCTAAAGAAAAAAGTCGGCGGAAGCGACCGTGATTTGTCGGCGTTAGCAAAATTGAAATCGATGGGCGCGGAAACTGACGGCGGTGTCCTGGAATTGAATCCGGCGAACGGAAACTGACGGCGGTCCGCGAGCGCTTGAAAATTAC
This sequence comes from uncultured Eubacteriales bacterium, assembly GCA_905207385.1. GTDB lineage: Bacteria > Bacillota > Clostridia > Christensenellales > Borkfalkiaceae > Coproplasma. The sequence goes on along the minus strand of CAJLLH010000259.1, from coordinate 1,143 downwards.
GAAGTCATAATTTACACCGACGCTGTGCGCAGGGACGATACAGAACTTAAACTTGCCAGAAAGCTGAATAAGCTTATATTATCCCGCGGCAGATTTCTTAAAGAAGTCAGCTCTGATTTCGGCAGAGTGATAGCCGTATGCGGTTGCCACGGCAAAACAACGACTACGGCGATGCTTGCGTCAGTTTTTCGCGCTGCGGGCAAAAAGTTCGGCGCGCATATAGGCGGCAACGCCGCGGGCTTCGGAAATTTTTATTGCAACGGCAACGATTTTTTTATTACCGAGGCGTGCGAATATAAAAAGAACTTTTTATATCTCAGACCCGATACCGCCGTTGTGCTCAACACCGACCCCGACCACCTTGAATGCTATAAAGGGGAAGAAGATCTTAAAAACTGTTACCGCAGATTTGCCTCGCGCGCGCAGACAGCCGTAGTGCCTTATAAAGACGATTTGTTCCTCGCCGGGTCAGACAAAAATAAATGTCTGAAAAACTTGCAGACGTTCGGCGGCAGAGGCGCAGATTTTTATGCGGAAAATGTCTGCGATAATCAGGGGTTTTACAGCTTTGAGCTTAACGCGTTCGGTAAAAACTGCGGAAAAATAAGCCTTACCGTACCCGGCGGACACAATGTAAACAACGCGCTTGCCGTTGCCGCGGCGGCTATGGCAGAGGGAATAAATTTTGAATGCGTTAAGCGCGGTCTGGAGGAGTTTGAAGGGGTGGAAAGAAGAATGCAGATGCTCGGCAGAATTAACGGAGCGCGTTACGTGGCGGATTATGCTCACCATCCGTCAGAAATTTCCGCTTCGCTTAAAACTGCGCAGGCAATAACGCGCGGCAGGCTTTACGTGGTTTTTCAGCCGCATACCTATTCGCGCACAAAAAATCTGTTTCCGCAGTTTGTTTCCGTTCTTTCCGGTGTGCGCAGGTTGCTTATTTACCGCACTTACGCCGCCCGCGAATATTTTGACGACGGAGGGAGTGCGCTCACTCTGGCAAAAGCGGTTGGCGGTTCGCGCTACGGCGACCGTCCCGAAGATATAATAAAATTTGCCTCATCCGCAAAGGACGGCGACACGGTGCTCTTTCTCGGTGCGGGCGATATCTATTTCATAGCCCGTTCGCTCATTTCCGACTCT
>CAJLLH010000258.1 GCA_905207385.1 uncultured Eubacteriales bacterium | reverse complement strand
TCAGACCGACAACAGCACTCTCACAAAAAAAATTTGCAAAGCAAATAAATTTTCGTGAAAGCACTTCGTCCCCCTCTTAATCCGCGCTTTACCGCGCCAGCCTTAAGATATCGCGGATTTTCCTCCGCTTACAAATATATTATATTGCATTGAAGTAAAAAAGTATACATCAATTTGCAAAATAAATGTAAAAAATTGACTGTTTTTATATTGTCGCGGCAAAAAGCAAACATCTGCGCCGCACGCCTGAAATTGCAATAGTTCAGAAAAATTATTGGGAAATAAGTTTAAGCAATTAGCTTGCCTTTTTGCTCCGCATCAATTAAACTGTTTTTATGGCAGTAAAAATAAACGCTAAAAATGCAATAATTGTATTGCTTGTAGTAATTGCAGCGGGGATATTCATTGCATCGCTCACGCTGAATGCAATGCGCGAATATGACGCCGTGCGCCCCGTGGAATTCTGCATAGTACCGATATGCCTTGCCATAGCCGCTCTGCGGCTTAACGAAACAAAGGCAGACGGCGCGCTTTTATGCGGTGCGCTGGCGTTTACCATTGCCGCCGATTATTTTATGGTTCTGCTTGAAAGCTATTACGAACTTTCCCTCGCGTTCTTTTCCGCGGCGCAGTTATTTTACTGGGCGCGCATACTCCTCTTGCGCCGTTCAAAAAAATATGCGATTATAAGCGCGTGCGTGCGCGCGGCGGTTTGCATAATTTTATGCTCGGTTGGCGCGGTGCTTATGCGCGGAGCCTGGCTTTTGGGCGCGCTTGCCGCATTTTACTTTGCTAACCTTGCAATTAACGCCGCCGAAGCGTTTATGCTGTGCCGTAAAGACAAAAGCTTTCTGACCTTTGCCGCGGGACTGTTATTGTTTATCGGTTGCGACATCTGCGTAGGATTCAATGCGGCACATATGGCGGGCATTCACATTACTTCAAAAGGTTATTATGCCTTAAGCCTGCTTATATGGATATTTTATATGCCGTCGCAGGTACTTTTAAGCCTTTCGGCAAAAAAGAAAACGGCTGAAATATAAACATTAAAATTTTATAACTTAATATTGGTTTTGCCTTGCAAAGACTCAACTTTAATAGTGCCGCCGCGCGCGGCGGGAGGTAAATTATGCAAAAAGTTAAGGCGGGGCGCGCCGTGAACTGCACCGTTACCGCAGTATTCGTAGTTGCGCTGTTTTTATTTTTAATTTCATTTTCAATAAGTCTGCCCATACTTAACAGATGGTTTTACTATATACAGATAAACACGTTGGGGCTTGAAGAAGCAAGCGGGCACACATATGCCGAAATTAAAGAAGCTTACGACCTTATTCTGGACTATCTGCTTCTGCCCGGGCGCGAATTCAGCGCGGGCGTGTTCAAGTTTTCCGAAGAAGGTGCGGCACACTTTGCCGACTGCCGCTTTTTGTTTATTCTTGACGTAGCGCTTGCAGGCGCAAGCGCGGGCGTTGTTATAACAATACTTGTGCTACACTTTACAAAAGTTATTAAAATAGGAAGCGCGGCAGGGCATTCAGCAGCGTTCTGGACGGCAATTGCAGCAATAGTAATTCCACTCGTTCTGGGCGGACTTGTAGCCGCTGACTTTGAAAAAGCTTTCGAAATTTTTCACTCAGTACTCTTCCCCGGCAAAGACAACTGGCTGTTTGACCCGCGCAAGGACGAGATTATAACCGTAATGCCTCAACAATTTTTTATGAACTGCGCAATTTTTATTGGCGCGGGACTGTTGTTCTTTTCGTGCGCGACTATTATCGCCGACTGCATTGTAAATATAAGACGCCCTTCTTTAGCGCGCAAGGGTAAAATAAAGTACGAAAGGAAATACTGATAAACCTGATTGACATCTGCGAGGGTATTCGAGAAAAACGGAAAGCTTGCGTCCGATTGTCTGGCGAAACTGATTAAAAGAGTTTCTTTCAATCATATAGCTTTAAAACGGCGCAACGCGCCGCAAAAGCGCGAGGGGCGCGGCAAAATGCCGCGCCCCTC
>CAJLLH010000257.1 GCA_905207385.1 uncultured Eubacteriales bacterium | reverse complement strand
CGAAGCCCATTATCATGGGCATGAACGCCCTGCCCGAAAGCCCGAAGCGGCGGAAAATTCTGTCCAAAATGAAGGCCACGCGCGCCATATAACCCGTGTCTTCGAGTATGGAAAAGAACAGGAAAAGCGTAAGAATCTGCGGAAGGAAGCCGAGCACCGCCGTTATGCCGCCGACTATGCCGTCGTTGATAAGCCCCGCCGCCCAGTCTGCCGCGCCTGCCGCCTGCACCCCGAGGTCTATTCCGTAAACTATGTAATTCAATACAAGGTTGAGAAGGTTTGTAAGAATTACCCCCGGCGAGAATACCGCTCCGTCGTAAAAGCAAGCCGCAAGACCTATGCCGAAATTGGCGTACAAATCTTCAGAGCCAGCAAGGCGTTCAAAGCCCAAATCTTCAAAGGTGGGCAACGGGCTTCCCGCCGCCGTGGCTATGGAGTTGATGAAGAACAGGTCTTCGGAAAAGGTGAGGTGAAATATTGCAAACAGTATTACTATAAATATAGGTATGCCCCATATTTTATGCGTAAGAACGCGGTCGGCTTTATCCGATTTTGTAAGAACGGGCTTTTCCGCCCTCTTTTTGGCTGACGAAAAGTTTGCCGATATGTACTTGTACCTTTCGTCGGCGACAGCCGCCTCAAGGTCAGAACCGTACTCCGACTGTATTTTTTTGCATAGGGCGCGCTCTTCGCTGCCTTCAAGCTCCAGCTCGTCGCCCTCCAAAAGCTTAAGCGCGTGGAAGAGCGGAGATTTTACCCCCTCCTTTGCGGCATAGTGCCTTTCGGCTTCGGCTACGGGCGCTGAAAGCGCTTCGCGCACAACGGTCTGCCCCTTGCGCTCACGCGGCATTGCCAGCGCACGCGACATCAGCCTGTTTATTCCCGTACCCTTGAGCGCGGAAATCGGCACGACGGGCACGCCTATGCGCTTTTCCAGCGCGGCGGCGTCTATTTTGTCGCCCGATTTATCCACCGCGTCCATCATGTTGAGCGCAATAATTACGGGCACATCCATTTCAAGAAGCTGAGTGGTAAGGTAAAGGTTGCGCTCAAGATTGGTCGCGTCCACTATGTTTATTATTCCGTCGGCGTCGCCGCTCAATATGTAGTTGCGCGCAATTACTTCTTCGGGCGTGTACGGCGAAAGCGAATATATGCCGGGGAGGTCGACTATTGCAACGTGCTCTTCGCCTTTGTATACGCCCTCCCTTTTATCCACCGTAACGCCCGGCCAGTTGCCTACGTGCGCCGTAGAACCCGTGAGCGCGTTAAAAAGCGTAGTTTTGCCGCTGTTGGGGTTGCCTGCAAGAGCGAATGTTTTCATACCGCCGCCTCCGTTTCAACGCACTGCGCTTCTGTCTTTCTGAGCGTGAGCTGATAGCCGCGAACGGTTACTTCCACGGGGTCGCCCAGCGGAGCTCTTTTTACAAGCGTAACTTCCGCTCCGGGCGTTATGCCCATATCGAAAAGTCGCCTGCGTACCCTTCCTTCGCCGCCGACGGCGGTTATTACGCCGCGTTCGCCATTGGCAAAATTGCAAAGTAGTTTGCCCATAATACTTAAAATTTCTCCTTTATTTCAAATCCGCAAAAGTACTGAAAAGCCTGCGGTATTTTTCAGTCTGAAGGTCGCACTGAACCCCGAACGCCTGCCGTTACGCGGCGGGCGCAACGGTTATGCGCGCGGCTATTTGCCTGTCAAGGCAAAGCCTGCCTTCCTTAACCATTACAATAACGTTTCCGCCTTCAGAAGAAATTACCGTAAGGCGCGCGCCGACTGCTATTCCCAGTCCGTGCAAATGCCTTGCAATTTTTTCTTCTGCGCCAAGTTTTTTAACTTCCACCGCCATTCCGAGCGGCGCTAAGCATAAAGGCATAACCTTTTTCTCCTTAAACTTTTGCCCTGACTTGTTTTGTTTGCCCGATAAAGGCAACGCTAAGTTAAGGCAATAAAAGTTAACCACGGTTTATTTACAGCAAACATTATAGCGGCGCAAAATTTGTTTGTCAACTAAAAATTA
>CAJLLH010000256.1 GCA_905207385.1 uncultured Eubacteriales bacterium | reverse complement strand
CCGCTTTTTGTATAAAATAATACATTATTTGTTATTTTTCAACACGCAACGGTAAAAATATTTTCACTTTTTTCTGATAAATTTCAAATACCCTCTTTACAAAATGCAAATTTTTTTATATAATTAAACAGACGGAAATATATAATTTAGTATACGCGCCGCACGCTTGTGCGGGGCATATTCCGCGTTGAATTTAAATTATTTGCACGTGCACATTTATCAGGAGGATTTATGAGTTATACCGAACTTTACGAGAGCTGGCTTTCCGACAGCCGCCTTTGCGCCGAGGGCAGGGCGGAACTTGAATCTATAAAAGACAACAAAGAAGAAATTGAATACCGCTTCGGCGCCGAACTGGAATTCGGCACGGCCGGTCTGCGCGGAATCATAGGTTACGGCACGAATATGATGAACATATACACCGTTATGCGCGCAACGCAGGGTCTTGCCGAGTTCATTAAAACGCTTGGCGAAGACGCAAAAAAACGCGGCGTAGTAATTTCTTACGACACGCGTCTTAAGTCCGACGTGTTCGCAAACGCTGCAGCTGACGTGCTCGCGGCAAACGGCATAAAAGCATACGTATTCTCCGACGTGCACCCCGTGCCTATGCTCTCTTTTGCGGTGCGCTGCCTTAAAACCATTGCAGGCATAATGGTAACGGCATCGCATAACCCCAAGCAGTATAACGGATACAAGGTATACGGCGAAGACGGCGCGCAGATGAACCCCGAAGATACGGCAAAAGTTCTTGCGTTCATCAAAAAGCAGACCGATTACCTGAACGTGCTCAAACCAACCGAAGAACAGCTTGCTAAATTCAAAAAAGCCGTTCCTTCCTCCGTGGACAGAAAATATTATAAAGAACTTAAAAAACTTACGCTCTCAAAAGAAGCCGTCAAAAAGTGCGGCAAAAACTTAAAACTCGTATATACCCCCGTTCACGGTTCGGGATACATACCCGTTACCACCATACTTAAAAAGATAGGCATTAACGCGACCGTAGTTAAAGAACAGACCAAGCGCGATACAGACTTTTCTACCGTACAGGTGCCCAACCCCGAATTCAAGGAAACGCTTTCTATGGGCATAGCGCTTGCCGAAAAGATAGGCGCGACTGTTGTATTCGGCACCGACCCCGACAGCGACCGTCTCGGCGTAGCCGTAAAGAACAAGAGCGGCGAATTTGAAGCGCTTTCGGGCAATCAGGTAGGCATACTTCTGCTCGACTACATTTTAACAAGGCTTAAGGAAGATAAAAAACTTCCCGAAAATGCCGCAGTTGTAAAATCGTTCGTAACCACGGGCATGGCACGCGCCATATGCAATAAATTCGGCGTAACGCTGTTTGAAGTGCCCGTAGGCTTCAAGTTTATAGGCGACAAAATCAAGCAGTGGGAAAAGGACGGCAAGTACACTTTTGTGTTCGGCTTTGAAGAAAGCTGCGGCTACCTGCGCGGCACTCACGCAAGGGATAAGGACGCCGTTGTTGCCTCTATGCTGTGCGCAGAAATGGTATGCTATTACGATTACAAGGGCAAAACCGTTTCCGAACGGCTTGAAGAAATTTACAAAGACTACGGCTACGTGCTGGACAAAAACATTTCCATACAGTACAAGGGTCTTAACGCAATGAAGGAAATGAACGCCGTAGTTGACGGACTTAAGACCAAACCCGTAACCAAATTCGACATTTACAAAGTTGCGTATATAAGGGACTATTCCAAAAACATCAAGACGGAAGTTGCCACAGGCAAAACTTCGCCCATAGGCTCTCCCACCACCAACTGCGTATATTACGAACTTGAAAACGGCAGCTTTATCTGCGTGCGTCCTTCGGGCACAGAACCCAAGCTCAAGATATATTATTCGGTAAAATCAAACACCAAAGCAGACGCGGAAGAAGCTCTTTCCAAAATGCAGGCAGCCGTTGAAAAATTGCTTAAGTCAATTTAAACAGCATTTGCCGCACATATAAAACGAGATCATTCCAAAACCTCATATTTTCAATTTATCCGCCCGCGCCGTCA
>CAJLLH010000255.1 GCA_905207385.1 uncultured Eubacteriales bacterium | reverse complement strand
GCCGCAAACTTGCGGCGCTTTCTGCGTTTTTAAGTTGAAACAAAAAGTAAGTTTGGGCACGCATTCAGGGCAAAAAATCCCTGTATGCCCGACGCGCGCTTTTATCATGCGCGCGGTGAAGGAGCAAACCGCCTTTTGTCTGCGCATTTTATTCCTTTCGCCGCAACCAAGGCCGGGAACTGACCCGTGCGGACATAAAATGCGTCTTACGACAAGGGCTATGCGCTGTCTGCTTTTGAAACGGCGCTTAACGCTTGACCGCGCAAATGCAAAATTACCGGGGAAAAGCGACTTTTTTAATAACCGTCGAACCCCAGCAGGTAGTCGCAGGAACAGCCCAATGCTTCGGCAAGCCGCACGATGGCGGAAGCCGTCGGTTCACAAACCTCCTTTTCCCATAGAACGATCATTGGCTGACTGCACCCTACCATTTTTGCAAGCTGTGCCTGCGTAAAATGGTTTTCAGTTCTTAATTCCCGTATCCGCTGTGCAATAATCATTGCGTTTAACATACCACATTAACAACCTATATTCTTGAAAAAATCAGTAAACTTATTTATTATGAATAAGCTTATACTTGAAATACAGGTTGTTCATAGAATTTTGAAGATTAATTAAATATTTTTGTATCGAATTATACAATAATCTAAAAACTGCTAAAAACGCGCCGATTACGAGGCTTTTCAACCGTTTTTATAACTTTCTGCAAGCGCCCTGAACGCGGGAAGCGAACGTTCTATCATATCGGCGGAAACGCAGTAAGCTATGCGCACGTAGCCCTTGCAGCCGAAATCGTCGCCGGGAACGAGCAGAAGTTCGTACTTCTTTGCGCGCTCGGCAAAGGCGTTGGCGTCCGCTTCGGGCGACTTTACAAAGAGATAGAAAGCGCCCTGAGGCTTTACTACGCTGAACCCGAAGCTTTCAAGCGCGGAACACAGTCTGTCGCGGTTGGCTTTGTATGCGGAAATATCTGAAGTTTTGCCTATAAGCCGCGCCGCAAGCCGCTGCAGAAGCGACGGAGCGCATACGTAACCCAAAGACCTGCCCGCGCCGCACACCGCGGCGTATATATCCTCCCTATCCTGCGCAAGACCGTTTACGGCTATGTAGCCTATGCGCTCGCCGGGAACGGAAAGACTTTTGGAAAATGAATAGCAGACTATGCTGTTTTTGTAAAAGTTCATTACGTAAGGCACTTCAACCCCGTCGTATACAAGTTCACGGTAAGGCTCGTCGGATACGAGATAGACCGATTGACCAATTTTGCGGGAATGTTCGGCGAGAATATCGCACAATTTCTGTATTTCTTCGGCAGAATAAACAATGCCCGCGGGGTTGTTCGGCGAATTTATTATTACAGCTTTGGTTTTATCCGTAAGGGAGGCGCGAAGCGCGCCGAAATCCAAGGAAAAAGTGTCCTCCGCCGTCTTTACGGGCACTAATTTTGCCCCAGCCTGAGCAGAAAACACCGCGTACTCGGGGAAATACGGAACGAATGTTATTACCTCGTCGCCCGCGTTACACAGCGCGCACAGCGTTATTGTAATCGCCGCCGCCGCGCCGCACGTCATGTATATGCAGTCGGGGTCGACAGTTGCGCCGAAAGTTTTTGTTATATAGTCGGCAACAGACTTGCGCACGTCGTACGCGCCCTGAGCCGAAGTGTAACCGTGAAGCGTTACCGCGTCTGTGTTTGCAATAAGGTCAGCTATCGCAGCGTTGAGCTCCTCGGGAGGGGGCACGCTGGGATTGCCGAGCGAAAAATCGAAAACCTTATCCTCCCCTATCTGCGCCTTGCGCGCATTGCCGTATTCAAACAGCTCCCTTATTACGGAGCGAACCTTGCCCAGACGGGCATATCTGCCGTTTATCATCTTATATACCTCTTGTATAAAGATTATACCACCGCAGCGGAGGTTTTGCAACGGCACCGCCAAAATTATAGGGAAAAAAGCATTTATGCCGATTAAAAGTATGGGTAAACAGCCGTCGGGCGGCGATAACGCCGCCCGACAGCGGAAAGTGATGTGAGAAAGTGC
>CAJLLH010000254.1 GCA_905207385.1 uncultured Eubacteriales bacterium | reverse complement strand
CGCCCCGCGCGGGGCGCGGGGCGGCTGATCGTTTGGCGTAATGTTTTAAAGCCGCACAGGGCGGCGCTATGAGAGAGTTGTTTTTACGCGGACGTAAAATTATTCCAAAATAATCCTGTTGATTTCTTTTCTGCGGCACAGACCTCCGCGGAAAGTAAGAGTATTAAATTTTTGGAGGACATTTTATGTTGGAGAACATGACTGAAGAAATGATTGCTTCACTGTCAACCGAAGCCGCGTTTGCCATATGGTTCCTCATAGGCGCCGCACTCGTATTCTTCATGCAGTGCGGTTTCGCGATGGTCGAAACGGGCTTCACCAGAGCCAAGAATGCCGGCAACATAATCATGAAAAACCTTATGGACTTCTGCATAGGTACTATCGTGTTTATGCTTCTGGGCTATACCCTTTTGGTAGGTCAGGAGGCCGCGGGTTACTTTATCGGCATTCCCAACCTCGGACTTTTTTCCGATTTCGACACGTTCGTTGCAGAAAAAGCTTCTAACTTTGTATTCAACCTCGTGTTCTGCGCTACCGCAGCTACAATAGTTTCGGGCGCAATGGCAGAACGCACCCGCTTCATCTCTTACTGCGTATACTCGGCGGCAATATCCCTCGTGGTTTATCCCGTAGAGGCAGGCTGGGTATGGGGCAACGGCTGGCTTGCAAACTTCGGCGCTCTTACCGGCCTTGAAGCAGGCGAAACGGCAGTTAACTTCATCGATTTCGCAGGTTCTGCCTGCATACATATGGTAGGCGGACTTGCAGCGCTCATAGGCGTTATCTTCCTCGGCGCGCGCATAGGCAAATACGAACGCGACGAAAACGGCAAGGTTACCAAAGTAAACGCCATTCAGGGACATTCGCTCACGCTCGGCGCGCTCGGCGTATTCGTGCTTTGGTTCGGCTGGTACGGCTTCAACGGCGCGGCTGCCTGCCACAAGCGAAAGCCAGCTCGCTCACATTTTCCTTACTACAACTATCGCGCCTGCCGTAGCTACGGTTGTGTGCATGATTTTTACCTGGATAAAGAATAAAAAGCCCGATGTAGGCATGTGCCTCAACGCATCGCTTGCCGGCCTTGTAGGCATCACCGCAGGCTGCTACATCGTTGACGCAATCGGCGCTACCGTAATCGGCATTGTTTCGGGTATACTCGTAGTCGTTATATGCGAATTGCTCGACAAGAAATTTCATCTCGACGACCCCGTGGGCGCAATCGGCGTTCACTTTGCAAACGGCATATGGGGCACGCTGGCGTGCGGTCTGTTCTCTACTGAGACGGGACTTTTCTACACAGGCAGCTTCGCACAGCTCGGCGTACAGCTCCTCGGCATGGTTAGCATACTCGTATGGACGGGTATATGGATGGTTCTTATCTTCGGCGCAATCAAGTATCTGCCCGTAATGATTAAGAACAGGTGCGGACTTGCCGCCGCTATCCGCGCAGGCAAGACCTGGAACGGACTTCGTTGCTCGGCTGAAGAGGAAATCAACGGCCTTGACATCAGCGAACACGGACTTCCTTCCGCGTATGCAGATTTCCTGCCTTCGATACCTTCTTACGACGGCGAAGGCGAGGGTGTTGATATCTCCGGCGTTAAGCCCGCAGATATCGACCTTGCTCCCGTAAACGAGGCTAAGTATACCAAGATTACCATAATCACCGCACAGGAAAAGTTCCTTACCTTAAAGGACGCCATGGCTCAGATAGGCGTTACCGGCATGACCGTAACCAACGTAATGGGCTGCGGCACTCAGGCAGGCAAAACCGGTCAGTACAGGGGCGTAAAGACTACTATGCACTTCAATCCCAAGATTCAGGTGGATATAGTCGTAAGCACGGTAGACCCCAAGCTTGTCGTTGCAGTTGCACAGCACGTGCTTGACGACGGCAGGTATGGCGCGGGCAAGATATTTGTTACGGGCATTGAAAACGTAATGCGCGTGCGCACCGGAGAAACGGGCGTACAGGCGCTTACAAACGACCCCGAACCTGTTCCCGCAGAATAATTTCAATTCGTTCACCCCGCTCTCTCATAGATACAGAAAATTCCCGCACGCGTCCGC
>CAJLLH010000253.1 GCA_905207385.1 uncultured Eubacteriales bacterium | reverse complement strand
CGGCTGTGGCAGCTTCTGCCTTAACCTCGGGCTGAGCCTTGGGCATAGCCGCTTCGGCTTTCGCCTTTGCGTCAGCGCAGTTTGCTTTAAGGGTGTTAAGGCATTCCCAAAGTTCCTTGGGTATCCTGCTTCCGATTGCATTGTTGTAGTAATTTTCAAGCTCGTCGGCTTCAAAGCCCCAGCGCGCTTCGTCTACTTCAAGTATGCCCTTAAGGTCGTCCAAACCGAATTTATGCTCGGGCGCGATTTCGTAGTCGAGCTCGGATATGTCTATATCCTCGGCGTAAGGCACGTAACCGATAGCCGTTTCCTTGGCGTCAACGCTGTCTTCGCAACGCTTTAAAATCCATTCAATCACGCGCATGTTGTCGCCGAAGCCGGGCCATATGAAGTTGCCGTCCTTATCCTGACGGAACCAGTTTACGTTGAAGATTTTAGGCGGATTCTTTACAATCTTGCCCATATCAATCCAGTGCTGCCAGTAGTCGCCCATATGGTAGCCAGCAAAAGGCTTCATAGCCATGGGGTCGTGGCGCAGAACGCCCGTAGCACCCGTAGCAGCCGCCGTCGTTTCGGAAGACATTGCGCTGCCTACAAATACGCCGTGGTTCCAGTCCCTTGACTGATATACTAGGGGAGTGGTGGTAGCTCTTCTGCCGCCGAAGATGATTGCCGAAAGGGGCACGCCCTTTGCGCTTTCAAACTCGGGCGAGATGCAAGGGCAGTTCTTAGCGGGCGCGGTAAACCTGCTGTTGGGGTGAGCCGAGCAGGTGGACTTGTTCTTTTTATCAAACTTTTCGGGGTTCCAGGGCTTGCCCGTCCAGTCAATCACGTGCTTAGGAAGTTCCTTGGTAAGTCCTTCCCACCAAACGGTCATATCGTCTGTGTTGAGCGCAACGTTGGTGAATATCGTGCCGCGCTTGGTGGTTGCAAGTGCGTTGGGGTTGGAGTGGTCGTTGGTTCCGGGCGCTACGCCGAAGAAGCCGTTTTCGGGGTTAACCGCCCAAAGTCTGCCGTCTTCGCCTACGCGTATCCAGGCGATATCGTCGCCCACGCATTCAATTTTATAACCCTTGTCAAGATAATGTTTGGGGGGTATGAGCATGGCAAGGTTGGTCTTTCCGCAAGCCGAAGGGAAAGCCGCCGCCACGTATTTCTTTTCGCCGTCGGGGTAAGTTACGCCGAGGATGAGCATGTGCTCTGCCATCCAGCCTTCGTTTTTGCCGAGGTAGGAGGCAATTCTTAAAGCAAAGCACTTTTTGCCGAGCAGCACGTTTCCGCCGTAAGCCGAGTTTACGGAAATAATTTCGTTCTCTTCGGGGAAGTGCAGGATGTATCTGTTTTCGGCGTCAACGTTGCACTTTGCGTGGAAACCTTTTATAAAGTCTCCGTTTCTGCCGATGGCGTCAAGCACCTTTTTGCCTACGCGGGTCATGATGCTCATGTTGAGCACAACGTAAATGGAGTCGGTAACCTCTATGCCGTAGCGGGCAAAGGGCGAACCTACAACGCCCATTGAATAGGGTATAACGTACATGGTTCTGCCGCGCATTGAGCCGCGTGCGATTTCTGCGGCGAGTTCGTGCGCCTGCCTGGGGTCCATCCAGTAGTTGTTGGGGCCGGCGTCTTCGCGGTCAGAGGTGCAAATAAAAGTTCTGTCTTCAACGCGCGCAACGTCGTTTACCTTTGTGCGGTGGAGGTAGCAGTCGGGCAGAAGACTGTCGTTGAGTTTGATAAGTTCGCCGGAATATACGGCTTCTTTTCTCAGCTCGTCAATCTGCTTCTGGCTTCCGTCTATCCACACGATGTAGTCGGGCTGTGCAAGGTCGGCGCTTTCTTCCACAAAGGAAAGTATCTTTCTATTTTTCGTAAGTGCCATTTTTAACTCCTTTACCTTGTATAAGGTATCCCATTTACAGAGTACCAAATATAATATAATTTTATTTCATAATAATTATACGTCAAAAATAATACAAACGCAATTATTTTAAATATAAAAAATCTAATTTTGGGCGCATATGGAATTATTTCACAAAAAATGTGCGCTGAAAAAGGCATATTTCCGCGCCAATT
>CAJLLH010000252.1 GCA_905207385.1 uncultured Eubacteriales bacterium | reverse complement strand
GCTGTGTAAACATCGTCCGTTTATTGCCTGGACGGATCGTGTGCAGTGGCAAAGCAATCCCGCCCATTTAAAGGCCTGGCAGGAGGGCAAAATTTTTGGCGAGGCCGTAAAGATTGGCGACAGTTCAGACAAGACCTACACCTACATACCCGACGTGGACGCGCTGCCTTATTCCGAAGGCGCGGACTATGTGCACATAACTTCGAACAATACCATATTCGGCACAAGATACGTAAAATTCCCCGAATGCAAAGCGCCGCTTGTTGCGGATATGTCTTCGGAAATATTCTCGCGCAAGGTAGACGTTTCCAAATTCGGCGTAATATATGCCGGCGCGCAGAAGAACCTTGCACCCGCAGGCGTAACGATTGTAATTGCAAAGCGCAGCCTTATTCAGGAACCGCTTAAAATCTGCCCCACAATGCTCAAGTGGAAGGTGCAGGACGAAAACGGTTCGCTTTACAACACTCCCCCCTGCTTCTCCATTTACATGGCAGACCTTGTGCTGCGCGACCTTAAGGCAAAGGGCGGCATAAAGGCAATGAACGAGGTGGCTGAATACAAGGCGGGACTTTTGTACGACTTTATAGACAATTCCGCGATGTTCAAAAACAACGTGGTGAAAGAATTCCGTTCCATAATGAACGTGCCCTTCGTAACCCCTTCGGCAGAGCTGGACGCAAAGTTCATATCAGAAGCCAAGAAAGCGGGACTTGTTTCGCTTAAGGGACACAGACTTGTTGGCGGCATGAGAGCTTCCATCTACAACGCGATGCCCGTCGAAGGCGTGAAAGCGCTTATAGAATTCATGAAGAAATTCGAACTGGAAAATAAGTAATGAAAAGGGGGAAAAAGACATGTCAAGAAAGATACTCAAGTTAAACGCCATAAGCCCGCTCGCCGACGCGATATTCGCAGGTTACGGATACAGCGACAGCTGTGACGACCCCGACGGCATAATGGTGCGTTCCGCGCAGATGGCGGACTATAACGTAGGCAAAAACCTTGTTGCGGTAGCCCGCGCAGGCGCAGGCACGAACAACATACCCGTAGCCGATTACGCCGAAAAGGGAATTGTGGTATTCAATACCCCCGGCGCCAACGCAAACGCAGTAAAAGAGCTTGTAATATGCGAACTGTTCCTTGGCGGAAGAAAGATAACCGAGGCGATAGACTGGGTTAAAACGCTTAAGGGCGAGGGCGAAAACGTAGGCAAACTTGTTGAAAAAGGCAAGTCCAAATTCGTAGGCCGCGAAATCACCGGCAAAATGCTGGGCGTTATAGGTCTCGGCGCGATAGGCGTAGCCGTAGCCAACGCCGCTTACGGACTCAACATGGAAGTAATAGGCACCGACCCCTACCTTTCGACCGTGAACGCGCTTGCGCTTTCGCCGCACATCAACGTAGTGCCCGAGCGCGACGACATTTACAAGAAATCGGACTTCATAACGTTGCACGTGCCGCTCAATTCAGACACCAAGAACATGATTAACAAGGACACCATAGCGACGATGAAGGACGGCGTGGTTATAATAAACAACAGCCGCGGCGAACTTGTCAATACCGACGATATGATAGAAGCGCTTGAAAGCGGCAAGGTCGGCAGGTACATAACCGACTTCCCCAACGAAAAGCTTATAGGCGTCAAAAACTGCATATGCGTGCCTCACCTTGGCGCGAGCACGCCCGAAGCCGAGGACAACTGCGCGGTTATGGCGGCTCACGAGCTTGTTGACTACATAGAAAACGGCAACATAACCAACAGCGTGAACTACCCTTCGGTAAGCCTTGCGCGCGACGAAGGCAAAGGCCGAGTATGCATTCTGCACAGAAACGTTAAAAACATAATTACCAAATCCACCTCCGCCATATCCCAGCAGGAGCTGAACATTGCCCACATGGCAAGCAGCAGCCGCGGCGAATACGCTTGCTCCATTCTTGAAATAGACGGCGAAATTCCCGCAAAAACACTCGAAGCCATCAAGGCGGTTGAAGGCGTTCTGCGCGTCCGCTCGCTGTAAAAAAACAAAATCTTAAAAAGCTAAATAAATTTAAACACCCCCGCGCGGCTGTGCCGCG
>CAJLLH010000251.1 GCA_905207385.1 uncultured Eubacteriales bacterium | reverse complement strand
TACCGCGGCGTCGTCTTTTACGCATATGTGCAAATTGATTTCCGTGCCGTACAGCTCTACCGAGTAAGGCATGTCGGCGGTGCAGTAATAATTTGTGCTGTCGGAAAGTTCTTCGGTAAAAATAATTTTGCCGTTCACGCTTTCAAGGAATTTTTCTATGTCCAGCTCTTTGTAAACGGTGCTTTCGCCGCATACGTCGGAAAGGGTAAGCTTTTTGAGCGCCGCGCCTTCAGTTACGGTAACTACTTTGCAGTTTTTTGAAGTATCGCCGCAGAAAAAGGTATAGCTTTCGCCTTCCTCAAGGCACGTTTCGGCGTTAAAAGCCGCAAACATTGCGCAGCAGGCGCAAAGGCAGGCGCACAGCGCGGTCAGCTTTAAAAAGCGCATAAAAAAAATCCCCCGAAAAAAAGTTCGGGGGAATTATTGCCGCATTGCATTGCGTTTAAACTTTTAATTTTCAAAAACTTTGCGCCCGCATTTTTCAAAAAGATAAAATCAGTGGCAACCGCCGCAGGTTTTGCAGTTTCCGCTGCACTTGTTCTGGTGCGCGCCCGTAGAGGAGTACATTCGTCCGCTGTAGCACCTTAACGCCGTTTTGCCGCACGCGGGGCATTTGACTTCTTCGTCAAATTTTTTAACAAGCTCTTCAAATTCTTTGCCGCATTCGGGGCATTTGTATTGCAGAATTGGCATAACTATTTCTTGTCCTTATCCTTGCGTCTTTTTGTGCGGCGGGGGCGCTTTATTGCTCCGCCTGAACGCATGTACTTGCCTAACAACAGTCCCACGCCCGCGGTAACTGCCAGCGTGCCGGCTATTATTATCCAGAACCACGCCACGGAAGAACCTGCGTCGCCTATCTGGCCGGGTACGATTACGTTCATGCCCCAGAAGCCCGCTATCATTGTGGGCAGGGCAAGCAGTATGGTTATAACGGTCAGCTTTTTCATGCTGTCGTTTGCGTTGTTGGAAATCATTGAACCGTACGCGTCCATGGTTACGGTTAAAATATCTTTATAGATATTGCACATTTCCATCGCCTGCTTGCTCTCTATGGCTACGTCGTCGTATAAATCCTGATAGTCTTCGCGGTTGGTAACGGTTTCCGCCTTGGAAAGCTTTTCCTGAACGCCGTAGTTTGAATTGAGTGAAGTCGAAATATAAACCAGCGAGTTTTCAAGGTCAAGAAGTTGTGCAATCTCTTCATTTCTCATCGACTTGCCAAGTTCTGCCTGTACGCGGCGCGACTTTCTGTCAATCTGGGTAAGCACGTTCAGAAAGCGCTTGGCGTTTCCCAGCATAAAGTTCAGCGTGAACAGAACGGGCTTTTCGGTCATTACGCTCTGTCTGCCCGTTATAAAGTCTTTAAGAACGGGGTTGCCTTTAAGGCATACGGTTACTACGCATTTGTTGTTGTATATGACTGCAAGGGGGAGGGTGCTGTAAACGTCGCCCGTGTCGCCTTCTTCAATTACGGGGCAGTCTAAAATATACATGTAGTTTCCGTCGTCAATTTCTGCACGCGCGCGCTCCTGATCGTCCAGCGCGGCAGCGAGCATATCTTCAGAAATTCCTGAAAGGGCGGCGACGTCTTCCATTTCGTCGTCGGTGGGGTTAATCATATCCACCCAGCACTGCGGCTCAAATTTTTCAAGCTGCTGAAGCGGGCGTTTTGCCGAAGTGCAAAAAAACTGTACCATTTTGCTTTACCGCCTTCAATTTAGTAAAAAAAATGCACGGGATAAAACCCGTGCCCAGGTAAAGTCTCGGTACGGAAGTTTATCCTGTTATAATATTGTGGAAAAAGTGCCTTTTTTACAGCTGCTACTGTAATATGGGTCCATAAAAAACTCCGTCCGTGCGAATAAATGATTTAAAGCTCAAGCCGAAAATTAATGCGGCGCGCAACAAGCGCAGGCTTTCTTATCCGCCTGGTACTCCTTAATTATAATGCATTATATTCCTTTTGGCAAGCAATCGGTGTAAAAAAATATTCGGCTGCAATCTGCGGCTTTGAAAAGTTTGTGTAAAAAATTTTTGTTTTTTATTGAACTTAATGCAACGCTGTGTTATACTGTGAGCGAA
>CAJLLH010000250.1 GCA_905207385.1 uncultured Eubacteriales bacterium | reverse complement strand
CAATTATTGCGCGGCGGCTTTTATGATATCAGTAATTGTATTTTTTCTTTTTAACAATCAGCATCAATGCGGTAAGCATAATTGCAAGAACTTCCGCCGCCACTATGGAAAGCCAGATTCCGTCAAGATCGAGTAACAGCGGCAACGTAAGCACGGAAACAACCTGAAAAACCAGCGTACGCATGAACGAGATAAAAGCGGACACAAGTCCGTCGTTCAGCGCCGTGAAAAACGAAGAGCCGAATACGGAAAAACCGGAAAACAGAAAGGCGAACGAATAAATGAAAAACGCCCTCTGCGTCATGCTTAGCAACTCTTTGTCGTAACCGACGAACAGAAGCGAAAGCGGCCGCGCGGAAATTTCTGCAACGGCAAACATGATTACTGAGCTTGAGGCGATAATTATAAGGCTCTTTTTTAAAAGGCTTTTAAGCTCAGAATAGTTGCCCGAGCCGAAATTGTAGCTTACTACGGGCGCGCTTCCCACAGAAAATCCTATGAATACCGCCTGAAAAACGAGATAGACATACATAAGGACGCCGTAGGCGGCAACTCCGTTTTCGCCGGCATATTTTAGAAGCTGCGCGTTGTAAAGCATGCTTACTACCGACATGGAAATGTTGGACATAAGCTCTGAAGAGCCGTTTGTGCAAATTTTTAACAGCATCTTCCATTCCACTTTGAACCTTGTAAATTTTAAAAGGCTTTTGTTTGGGCGAATAAAATAAATAAGCGAAACTATTCCGCCGACGTACTGACTTATTGCTGTTGCCGCCGCCGCGCCTTCAAGCCCCCACGGCAGTACGGCTACAAAAAGCGCGTCCAGCGCAATATTGGTAAGCCCCGCCGCAATAGTAACATACAAGCCGAGCTTAGGTTTGCCCGCAGTGGCAAACAGGCACTGAAATTCGTACTGCAGAATGTATGCGGGAATGGCTATAAGAATTATGCGTCCGTAAACCACGCACTCTTCCAGCATCTGACCTTCCGCGCCCAATAAAGCGGTAAACGGTCTTATAACGGCAAGCCCTACGGCGGCAAGCACAAAGCCGCATATAACCGACGCCGAAATTATCATTGAAAAAATTTTGTTTGCCCTTTCCCTTTCGCCCTCGCCTATACATTTTGCTATAAGCGCGCTTCCGCCGGTACCGAACATAAAGCCTACGCTTCCTAAAATCATAAGGAAAGGCATTATAAAATTCACGGAAGCAAACGGGGTTTTTCCTACAAAGTTTGACACGAAAAAGCCGTCTACCACTCCGTAAATTGAAGTAAAAATGAGCATTACAACCGAAGGCAGAGTATAAAGCAAAAGTTTTTTAAAGCTGAAATGGTCTTTGAACCCTATCATTTAAGCACCCGCTGTTTATCCCTTTTGTCTTTGCAGAAAATTTTACAGCTGTTTTACCCTTTCTTTAAGGTCGGCAAGAAAACGTTCCGTCATGTTAAGGTAATTCTGCACTTCTTCTTCCGTCCACGACGCCAATATATCGTTTTCCATGGCTATTATTTTCATAGCCGTATTTTTTGCAGCCGCCAACCCCTTTTCAGTAAGGCACACCTCTTTTGCTTTTGCGTTAACGTTTTTAAGGTAAATGATGCCGTCGCTTTCAAGATTGCGTATGGCTGAATTTACAGTCTGTCTGCTCAGTCCCGTCTGTTTGCTGATTTCGTTCAGCGGACAACTTGTGCCGCAGTTGCAAATGGTATATAAAATTTTTGAAATGCTGTCTGATACGCCAAGCTTTAAAGACGCCTCGTGATACGCGGCGTCCAGTTCGCCTATTAAATGATTGTATCGCTTAAGATTTTTTGAACTTTCTACTTTCATTTTAATCACTTTGTCCGATTTCGTACAATAATTACAATCTACCATACATAAAAAATTAAGTCAACGCTTTTTACCGTCTTTTTTAAGGCAATTGGCATATGCCCATAAAAGCTGTTGTTGTGAAAGTAAAATATGCAAAGCAAAAGGCACAGGACTTAAATTCCTGTGCCTTTATAATGGATGGAGCTGCTAACCAGATTCGAACTGGTGACCTCGTCCTTACCAAGGACGTGCTCTGCCTACTGAGCCATAGCAGCATTTCTGATT
>CAJLLH010000249.1 GCA_905207385.1 uncultured Eubacteriales bacterium | reverse complement strand
AATTGTTTCGGCGCGGGCGCTTATTTTATTTTTTCAGCCGTATTTCTTTCAATAAAAAAATAAGTTGATTTATCAACGTTTTTGTTTGACAAAAATGAAAAGTATATATATAATCATATCGTTGATAAGTCAACGTTTGAATGCGCATAAGAAAAAAAGTAAACGCTCAAAGCTGCGGCAAAGCGCAAATTGCTGAGGCACGAGCGCGGCAAAGGAGGAATGCTGTGGATAACAAGTTCGAAAATTTTACCGTAACGGTTTTAAAGCTTAACAAGCTCGTTCAGAAAATTAAGCTGTATGAAATGGACAGCTACGGACTTAAAGCCATACACGTCATGTGCATATATTATGCGGGCGGCGGACCTGTTACCGCGGGCGAACTCTGCAAGCTTACATACGAAGACAAAGCCGCAATTTCGCGCGCGCTTTCCCTTTTAAAGGAGCGCGGATTCATAAATTACGACGGCGGCAAATACAATGCCGTAGTTACGCTCACGGAAGAGGGCGTAAAACTCTATCAGTTCATAATGGAAAAGGCCGATGCGGCGGTCAATGCTGCGGCAGGCGATATAACTTACGAAGAGCACGTCATTTTCAACAAAGTTCTTTCGTCCGTTGCAAAAAATCTTGAAAGTTACTACAACGGACTCATAAAAAAATAATTTCTGCGGCGCGACTGCACCGTGAAATATTTCCGCGCATTACGCGGCGTTTTGCAAAGGCGCTTCATGCGCCTTTAATAATTCAGACTAAAGGAGAGCAAAAAAGGAATGGAAACAACAAAAAAACGCAGAATATGGTGGAGGGTGCTTGCAATAGTGCTC
Source organism: uncultured Eubacteriales bacterium (assembly GCA_905207385.1). Lineage (GTDB taxonomy): Bacteria > Bacillota > Clostridia > Christensenellales > Borkfalkiaceae > Coproplasma. The sequence continues at coordinate 1,281 of CAJLLH010000249.1, read as the reverse complement.
GCCGCAATAGTTTTGGTGGCAGGCTGCCTTGTGGTGGCTGTAGCGTGGGTTTGGACGGACGAAATTTCCACCGTGGCAAGCTTCAAACAGCTCAGAGGCCGCAACGACGCCAATAAGGAAGGCTTGGTTTACAGCATGAATGTAAAAGGCGGCTTTTACTTCGACGAATTTCTTGACCAGGGCGGCGCGTCAAGCGACAGCGAACTGATTGACTTTATAACGGGCAACATAACCCGCGGACTTGTGGATATAGAAATAGGCGAAACGGATATCGGATGCTCGGCGTTCATAACCAAAGCCGAAAACGGCGATATCCTTTTCGGCAGAAACTACGACTTCGACAAAACCAATGTATGCCTTACAATGTGCGACCCCGGCGAAGGCAGATACAAGTCCTTTTCAACGGTAGACCTCAACTACGTAGGCATGGACCCCGAACAGGACGTTGAAGGACTTATCAATAAAATAACCTGCCTTGCGTCATCTTACGCGCCCCTCGACGGCATCAACGAAAAGGGCGTAAGCTGCGGCATATTCATGTCTTATCAGGGCGCGAAAACTGAGGAAACCAACCAGCAGAATGCCGCTAAAGACAACATTACGTCTACCACGATGCTCCGCCTCGTGCTCGACTACGCCGCAACGGTTGACGAAGCCGTTGACCTTATCGAAAATTATAACCTGCACGACTCGGCAAACACATCTTTCCACTATATGATAGCCGACGCAACGGGCAGAAGCGCAATACTCGAGTGGGTTCCCGCCGAAGGCGTAACCGACAGCACGGACAACGACGGTTCGGCGCGCACGCTCAACGTCATTTACAACGACGACCCCATGTACGACGAAGTGCTTGAAGGTTCTGAGTTCAGATATCAGTCCATAACCAACTTTATAATAACGCCGGGCTATTACGAAGGCGAAAGCGAGGAAGCGGCAAACGGCGTAGACCGTTACGACTATATCAACGGCGAACTTGCAAAGGTGAGCGGCGTTGTAAAGGACGAGTGGGCTGCAATGGATATATTAAAGGCGGTAGGCAGAAGAACGTGGGATAAGGGCCACGCCGTAACCGTTCACAGCGCAGTTTATAACCTTACCAAGAAGACCGTTCTTTGGGTAGCGAACGAAAATTACGACGATAAAACCGCAGTATGGCAGTACGACATTGCCTCGGGCGAGCTTACAAGCCTTGCGGATATCGCCGCCTGAAAATAGTTATAAAAGCACATACATTTCTTCGGGAATTAAAAGTAAAAGCATATCGCCGCGCGGCTTTCT
>CAJLLH010000248.1 GCA_905207385.1 uncultured Eubacteriales bacterium | reverse complement strand
CGCCGTCGCCCTTGAATTTAAAAGAGCCGTCTTTTAAAAACTTACCTTAACATTCTGGCGCGCTTCTTGTTCAATCTCGTAATATTCAAACTTTTCAAGCTTCATAAAGTGCGCTATAATGTTGGAAGGGAAGGACTGCATCGCGGTATTTATAACCCTTACGTTTGCGTTGTAGTACTTCCTTGCCTCGGCAAGGTCGCCTTCAATTATCTTAAGCTGGTTCTGCAAATCCAGAAAGTTTGTGTTTGCCTTAAGCTCGGGGTAAGCTTCAGAAACAGCAAACAGCGTTTTAAGCGTTCCGGTAAGCGCGTTTTCTGCGGCAATTCTGTCTTTTGTGCTGCCCGCGTTCATAGTGCTGTTGCGCGCAGCGATAACGGCTTCAAGCGTTCCGCTTTCGTGCTTGGCATAGCCTTTAACCGTCTCAACAAGGTTGGGTATAAGGTCAAATCTCTTTTTAAGGTAAACGTCTATCGTCGCCCATGCCTCTTCGCAAGAGTTGCGCATTCTTACAAATTTATTGTACGCGCCAACGCATACAGCCACTAAAATTATTATGACTATAAGCACTATGGCTGCTACAATAACGGGCACAACCCAGCCTGCAAGCAATAATGCAAACATAAATTCCTCCGTTACAGCCCGCTTTTGCGGACTTATTTTTTTTAAATTATACATTCTTTTGCCATAGTTTGTCAATAGCAGTTTTAAAAAGTATACTCATTAGCTCTGTTTGTGCCTAGGTAGTCAAATAAATGCGCGGCTTATTGTCAAACATTTGCAAATGGCTTTATTTTATGTTAAAATAATCTTATACTGCCGCTGTATATAATTTCGGCGAAAGGTAACGCTTATGCCTGCACCGTCATATAATGACAGAGTGCAGAAAACATTATCTTTGATTAATCTTGCCGCCATAGAGCGGAACGCTTCATATATTAAAAGCATAATCGGCGACCGCAAACTTTATGCCGTCGTAAAGGCGGACGCGTACGGTCACGGCGCCGAAAGAGTAGCTTTGCAGACAGAGTGCGTTGCAGACGGCTTCTGCGTAGCCATGGCGGAAGAGGGTGCAGCCTTGCGCGTTGCGGGCGTTACCAAGCCCATTCTCGTCCTTACGCCCGTAACTTGTGCCGAGGACGCGGAATGTGCGCGCTATCATAACCTTCAGGTTACGGTTAACGGAGTGCGTTCGGCAGCTTTTTGCGGCGGACTTCAATGCCATATAAAAGTTAACACCGGCATGAACCGCTACGGTTGCAACGTTGAACAGCTTCCCGCGGTGCTTTCCGCTCTTGAAATGGCTGGCGCCGAAGTTTGCGGCCTTTACAGTCACTTGTATTGCCCGCATATAAAAGAGGAAAGGGAAAGTCAGCTTGCCCTTTTCAATAAAGCGGAAAAGCTGGTAAAAGCGGCATATCCCGATGTATTTTGCCACCTGTCCGCAAGTGCGGGCGCATTTCTGGGCGGCGAATATTTAAAGGACGGCGTGCGTTGCGGCATAGCGCTTTACGGCTATGCTCCTTACGGTTTTTCCCGCGACGGGCTTGAACCCGCGCTCAAAGTTTACGCACCCAAGGTACAGACGACGCCTTTTGCAGGCAATGGTGCGGGTTATGCCGTTGCCACAAAAAAATATGACAGGCTTTCTTCTTACAGGGCGGGCTATGCCGACGGTTTTTTCCGTACAACCCCGCTCGGCGAGGGAAATTTGTGCATGGACGCCTTTGTGTCGGAAGAAAGTTGCCCGCTGAAACTCGTGTTTTCAGATGCCGACGAATATGCGGCAAAGTGCGGAACAATAAGTTACGAGGTTCTGTGTTCGGTAACCCGCCGTTCGCAGCGCGTTTACCTTACTTAAATTAAAAGGTGCGGCAGTATGCCGCAATTACTTAATAAAAATAAAGCTTGCGCAAATTTGCAAGTTAAATAAACTTCAACGCGATAAAATTCTGAATTTATTGAAACGTGCGGCAATATGCCGCAATCATTGCGGAATGAAAAGTCAATTAAGGGAAAAATTCAAAATAAAGCGCAGATTTTTCGGTCCAGTTCTGCGCGAAGAAGCGGACAGGCTTATCGCCGATTACTTCATTCGCGCGTACGGCAGTTACCAA
>CAJLLH010000247.1 GCA_905207385.1 uncultured Eubacteriales bacterium | reverse complement strand
AGCATTTGAGTGCACAAATGCGCTTAAAAATAAAAAAAGGCGGAAAGAAATAAAATTTCTTATCTTTCCGCAATTTGAAAAAGTTTTTCAGCTTATACGGCCTTGACCACGTTCATAAGAGTGGTAACGCCCTGCTCTTCAAGCCTGTCGTAAAGCTCTTCGCTGACATTTACCATTGTAAGGTCGGCGTCGCCGAGCTTCTTCTTCGTGGAAAGCAGAAGCATAAGTCCCTCGTTGGCAAATTTGCCCACGCCGCCGAAATCAACCGTAAGATTTTTAACTCCTGCAAGATTTTCCTTCAAAAACGCCTCGGTCGCGGGCACGCAGTCCGCGCACACGTCGCCCTGAAGCCACAGCGTAAGCTTATCGCCGTCGCGCTTGCTTTTCATTTCCATTAACACCTCCGCGGCAGTTTTTGCGCCGCAAGTCCTTAAAAGGTTAAGTTACTATAACCCAATTGCCGCAATTTGTCAACCGTTTTGCAATAAAATGACTGACGTATTGCAAATAAAGCGACAGTTTGCGCCTTAAAACAATAAATTTTTTTGTTTGAAGCTAAGCTCGCGCGCACGCGCATACCCTTTTATACGCGCGCTCCGCGCACACCTTTTATGGTGTGGCATTTAGCACAAATTAAACTTTTTTGCGCAATTTTTTTTAAATTAGCTATTGACAAACGCGTTTTAAATGCTATAATAAAGGTACAAAAAGATAAAAACAAACAAAAAATGTTAGCGCTAAACATTTTAACGAATAATTAAAAAGAGGCTAAAGATGAAGTTCAAGTAGCCCCGAAAGGGGGTCAATGTTATACCGCAGAGCGGACAGCTGAAAGCGTACCGCCCGTTAAGATATAAATTGAATAGCAAAGCAAGGAGGTAAAAGAGAAATGACGAAAAGGAAATTTTACTTCTGCAAAGCTACTACGTATGTAAGGAGGGTAGTCCAATGAACAGCGTTACCCGGGAGACCTTATTCTGAAAACACGGTTTTAATTTCGCAGGGATGTGAATCGGTTTTCGGAAATCGGGTCTGAAAGCCGCCAAGCCGCAGGGAATATAAGCCGCGCGGGGCAATCCCGAACAATTTTTAAAGTAAAATTTCAGACGACCGCAAACGAATGGAAATATTCGGATGAAGAGTTTTAAAGACCCTTAAAGAAGGCATTTTCAATTCCGGATACGAAGATTCTGACGGACGGGGAATTTGAGATAATTTGCCCGATTATTAAAATTTGAAAGCGGAAGCGAGAGATTGAGCAATAAACATTGCAAAGGTTTGTTCCACTCCCCTTAGAAGCCCCGAAGCGAAGCAGCAATTAAGACGCGACGGAAGAAATCTTAAAGATTCCACCTGTATGGCGTTTGCCGCAAGTGCATAGTAAGCACCGTATAAAAAGCGGAAGCGGGTCTCGAAATTAAAATTTAATAACTTTGAAAACAATGCCTGCGCAGACGTAATTGCGCAGGTTTTTGTGCCCAAACTGCCGGAATAACGGGGCGAGGCGCGCATCCCCCCTCCGCTTTGATGTATGCGGGTTCGGTCGAGCAAAAGGCACGAAAAATATATTAACACGGAAAAAGGCAAAAAAAGCGCCTATTGTAAACTGCCTGCGGGCGGACGACCTGATTTCCTCCACCCGGATCATCGCGCGAAAGAGTTTACAAAAGCGGATTAGCGGTAAAGGCGCGGCAGCTTTATTTTTCCGAAAGTGCGGCAATGCCGCAGAAAGCGCACAAATTGTGCCACTTAAGCTAACCGTTGCGAAACGGATACTCCATGAACAGAAATTCTTCACAGTACGGGTTCTGACCCTGCCGCATAAATACAGCGGTTTCAAGGCGACGGCGCAGTGCGGAAAGGGAAGCGCCGGCAGGCAGTCGGGAAGTCTGCCAAATCCGCACAAAAAAATTATCGGGGTATATAGTCCTGGCGGGATAGTTCTCCTCCCGCTACGGAATGACTGGTCTGTGTAGAGGTATCCCCCGCGAGGCAAGAAAGCTTCGCGGGGGATACTGATTTTATCTGTACAAAAACTTCGCGAGATACGTTTTTATCGGTACAAAATCTTTGCGGAATACTGTTTTATTGCGAAACAAAATTTTCGCGGGCTACTGATTTTTTG
>CAJLLH010000246.1 GCA_905207385.1 uncultured Eubacteriales bacterium | reverse complement strand
AATACCACGCAAAAACCTCGGCTTAAGGCGGTTTTATGGCAGTTTTTAAGTTTTTCAACGTTTGTACTGGGCTATAAGCTCCTCTGCGTGTTGGCGTGCCGCAGCAGTATCGCCGCCGCCGGTAAGACGAATAATTTCTTCAACCTTCCCCTCTCCGCTTATTTCCGTAACGCTTGTGGTGGTAACTCCACCATTTTCAGCTTTGGAAATCAAAAAGTTTTTCTGACCCGCCGCACATATCTGGGGAAGATGAGAAACTGCCAGAACCTGAGTATTTTGTGCAATCGAAATAAACTTTTCGGCAACGCTGCGCGCCGTAACGCCGCTTATGCCCGCATCGATTTCATCGAAGACATACGTAGAAATGCCGTTAAGATCTTTAAGGCAGGTTTTAATTGAAAGCATGAATCGGCTTAGTTCACCGCCGCTTATAACCTTATTGAGAGGCTTCAAAGGTTCGCCCTTATTAGCTGAAAACATAAATTCAATCTTATCCGAACCGTTCGCGCTTGAAAGGTCAGCGGTATCTTTTCCGTATTCTGCAAAAGATACCTCGAAACGCGCCCCCGAGATATTAAGACTTTTAAGCTCGCCAACGACATCTGCACAGAACTTTTCCGCGCAATTTTTGCGGATTTTGGTAAGTTTTACGCAGTCGGCATAAATTTTATCGTCTAACGAAGATATTTCAGCGGTAAGTTTTTCGGCTATCCCTTCGCTGTCTGAAAGCAGGTCGTATTCTTCGCCCGCTTTTTGCCTGAACAAAAGAATATCCTCTACCGTAGCGCCGTATTTTTTTTTGAGTCTGCGGATAAGGTCAAGCCTGTCCTCCACCCTGTTCGCCTCTTCCTCGTCAAAATCGAGCTCATCGGTCATATCAGATAGAGTATCGGAAATATCCTGAAGTTCAGCCGCGACATTGTCCAGCCTGTCGGCTACTGACGAGTAATTATCGCCGAATTCGCTTATTCCGAGCATAAGTCTGCGCGCGGCAGATATTCCGTCAAGGCAACCGCCGTCGCCGTTGAGCGCAGAAAGAGCGCCGCCCGCGGAAGAAGCTATGCGCTCAGTATTTTCTATTATCCTGCGCTTTGCAATAAGCTCGTCCTCTTCACCCGAAGACAACGCGGCATCGTCTATTTCTTTTATCTGGTAAGAAAGAAGGTCGAGCCGCCTTGCTCGCTCCGCGCTGTCTCCGCCAAGCTTTTTAAGCTTGGCAACACATTCGCGCTTGCAAGCAATTTTTTCGGCAAGATCGGCTTTGACGGGCGAAATCTCTGCGCTTAGCCCGTCTATTACGGCAAGCTGGTTGCCCTCGCTGAGCAGAGCGAAATGCTCGCTCTGACCGTATACGTCCACAAGGTGTTGCGACACGCTTTTAAGCATGCCAGCCGTTACCGTGTTGCCGTTGATTTTTATGCCGCCCTTACCGTCTTTATTATATTTTCTGGTAATAATAAGTTCGCCGTCACTTTCTATGTCGAGCGCCTCAAGCGCTTTAGCGGCGGCAGAATCGGGAGCAACGGAAAATTCGCCGCGGACGGAAGCTTCTTCCGCGCCGTAGCGAATCATATTTTTATCGGCTTTACTGCCTAAAACAAAGTTGAGCGAGTCCAAAATTACAGACTTGCCCGAACCCGTTTCACCCGAAAGGATATTCAAACCCTTGGCAAATTTTATATCCGCGTTTTCAATCAGCGCGATATTTTTTATTACCAGTCTTTCAAGCATAACTAATTTTTAAAGAAGGTATTCCTTTAATTTTTCGGCTACCGCAGGGGTATGTTCGTTACTGTCGACAATGACAAGAACGGTATCGTCGCCCGCAACGCTGCCTATAATCTCGCCTATCTGGAGAGAGTCGACGAACGAGCCGCCGCCCTGTCCGTTACCGCGCATAGTCTTTATTACAATCAGATTATTGGCGTAATTAATGCTTAAAACGCACTCTCTGAAAAGGTTGAGCATGCGCGGGCTGAGCTCTTCCTGAGTACCGTCGAGGCAGGCATACCTGTATTTTTTTGACGTACCCGCAACTTTATAAAGTCTTAAATCCTTTATATCGCGGGAAACGGTTGCCTGCGTAACATTGAAGTTGAGTTTGTTGAGCTCTGAGCAGAGCTCTTCCTGCGTTTCGATTT
>CAJLLH010000245.1 GCA_905207385.1 uncultured Eubacteriales bacterium | reverse complement strand
GGAGCGCGCGACTTTTTCGTCGGGAGTTTACTTTGACGTAAACGACCAAGAATAAACGCAAGCGCGACAATGAGATGCGACGTTTATTTAAAATTTAATTGGCTAACTGCTTTTTAAACGCCGTAAGTATCCTGCTTTCTATTCGCGATACCTGCACCTGCGAAATGCCGAGATATGATGCCACTTCTCTCTGGGTCATATCGCGGAAGTAGCGCAGCATTATTACCTTTTTATCGCGCTCGTCTAGCCCTTCTATCGCTGTTCTGAGCTGGAGGATTTCTATCATATCCTCCTGCCTGTCCTCGGAGGGCAGTTTGTCGGCAAGCTCGCCCGTCTTTTCGTCTTTGTACTCGCCTTGCGACGAGAGCGAAAGAGGCATGCACGAAGAACCCATTGTAAACACTACCTGGCTTTCGGGCATGTCGAAGTGCGCGGCAATAGTTTTTACCGCAGGCTGACAGCCGTTTGCCGCGGCATATTCGTCCACGAACCTGTTAATTGCCTTTGCCTCCGCCTTTATCGCGCGCGATACCTTTATGCTGCCGTCGTCGCGCATGAAGCGCTTGATTTCGCCCGCTATCATAGGCACGGCATAAGTTGAAAAACGCACTCCGAAACTTTCGTCGAAGCCGTTGATTGCCTTTAAAAGCCCCATGCTGGCAAGCTGATACAAGTCGTCGTACTCCACGCCCTTACCAAGATACCTGCGTACAATAGATTTTATAAGGTTGGCATTTTCGGTTAAAAGTTTTTCCTTTGCGGAATTATCGCCCGATTTTGCGCTGGATATGAGCAGGTTTGTTTCTTTGACATCAAGCATTCTCCACTTCCGGATCAAAACGTTTTGACATACAAACCAGCGTGCCTTCGCCCTTTGCCGACTTTACCGAAAATTCGTCCATAAAAGTCTGCATTATGGTAAAGCCCATGCCGGAGCGCTCGTCTGAAGGCAGCGTGGTAAAAAATGGCTGAACGGCCTCGTCCACGTCGGCTATGCCCGCGCCCCTGTCGCTGATTTTTATATGTAAAGCGTGTTCGTCCGTGGTGCACTCCACAGTTATTATGCCCGCCTCGCCGCGGTATGCGTGCACCGTGCAGTTGGTAACCGCTTCAGACACGGCGGTTTTTACGTCTGACAGCTGCGAAAGCGTGGGGTTGAGCGGCAGACAGAACGCCGCCACAGCGTCGCGCGCGAACGCCTGGTTTTCGGGCAGTGATAAAAATTCCAGTTTCAAATAGTTATTCTTCATTTATTACCTTCATTCGGTTTTTGGTATGAGCGTATAAATGCCGCTTAAATTTAGTATTTTATCCGCAGCGAAGTCGGGTTTTTCTATGTAGACGGGTATCCCCAGGCGCGAAGCCTTTTTGTACCTGCCTATAAGAAAGCCGATGCCGGTGGAGTCCATAAATCGCACGCCTTCAAGATTTATTACTATGCGCTCCGCCTGCGCGTTGCCGTCGATATAATCGTCGCAACACTTGCGCGCAGACGCGGCGCTGCATTCGTCAAGCTCGCCCGAAAGGTGCAACAAAAGCGTTCCGCCGCGTAAAAGTCCCTGCACTTTCATTTGCCTTAGCTCCCGCATTTTTTATGAATAATACAATATCGGCGGGGCGGAATTCTGGTTTGTTATAGGTTTTTTTGCCGAAGTATGGCGCTTTTGTTTAAACATGCGGTCGGGTCGGGGTTCGATTTGATTTTTTTGGCAGCATAAAAAAATTTTTTTGCGAGAATGAAACCGAGGCTGAAAATTGTTGAGCAAAAGAGAAAAAAATTTAGTTTCGGAAGCATTCTATTACCATATAATATATAGTTTAATACCTAAGCGCCCGCACCCAACCCGCCGTACAGCTTTCAAAGTGCGCGCAATGCCGCCGCCAATGAAAAAATTTAAAAAAATTTAAAATTTACCCGAATAAATCGCAAAAAAATACTTGACAAAAGATAACGGTTATATTATTATATACGAGCGTGTTCGGGGAACAGACCCAAGCGCGAAACAATGGGGGCCTTTAGCTCAGTTGGTTAGAGCTACCGGCTCATAACCGGTTGGTCCGCGGTTCGAGTCCGTGAAGGCCCACCACCCTATTTGGCCCGATAGCTCAGTTGGTTAGAGCGCCAGCCTGTCACGCTGGAGGT
>CAJLLH010000244.1 GCA_905207385.1 uncultured Eubacteriales bacterium | reverse complement strand
GCAAAACTATGTTCACATCGCATAACAATTCAAACTCCCCCGCGGAGGGAGAGGTAAGAATACCTTCAGGCTGTGCGGTAAGCGCGGTAATAGACAGAAGCGGCAAAAAGATGTCGGGCGATAAAATAATTCGCTCCATCGCCACCATGCACGACCGTTCCAACGGTCTCGGCGGCGGCTTTGCAGGCTACGGCATATACCCCGATTATAAAGATTATTACGCCTTTCACCTCTTTTTCGACGACAGAACGGCAAAAAAGGAGACGGAAGATTTTCTTGCGCTTCATTTTGAAATAGTTTACTCTTCCGAAATGAAAACAAGAAAGGTCCGCGGCATAAAGGGCGAACCGCTCATTTTCCGTTACTTTTTGTATCCCCTTTCCAAACGCCTTGCAAATTCCCTTCTGGATGAAGAGCAGTACGTGGTGCAGTGCGTAAACAGAATAAATTCCTGCATAAACGGCGCTTTCGTGTTTTCCAGCGGCAAAAACATGGGCATTTTCAAGGGCGTCGGCTTCCCCGAAGACATCGGCAGATTTTACCTTCTGGACGAAGAGTATGAAGGCTATATGTGGACGGCGCACGGCAGATATCCCACAAACACTCCGGGTTGGTGGGGCGGCGCGCATCCCTTCGGACTTTTAGACTATTCTGTAGTTCACAACGGTGAAATTTCTTCTTACGACGCCAACAGGCGTTATATAGAAATGTTCGGCTACAAGTGCAATCTGCAGACGGATACCGAAGTAATAACTTACATCATAGACTTTCTGTTAAGGGTAAAGCACCTTACTCTGGAAGAGGTTGCAAAGGTAATATCCGCCTCGTTCTGGTCAACGATAGACGATAAAAGCGAAGAGGACCGCGCGCAGGAAATTTTCTTGAGGAAAGCTTTCCCCTCGCTTCTTATAAACGGGCCTTTTTCCATAATTTTCGGCTTTAACGGCGGGCTTATGGCGCTCAACGACAGGCTTAAGCTCCGTTCAATGGTCTGCGCGGAAAAAGGTAGCCTCGCTTTCGTTTCTTCCGAAGAATGCGGCATAAGGGTAATTCAGCCCGAGCTGGACAATATATTCGCGCCTGCGGGCGGTCAGCCCGTCATTTACACTCTGCGCGAAGGAGCGGACAGATGAAGGATATGTTTATTCCCGCCGAATACGAAGTCGTGCGCGATGCGTACCTTTGCATAAATTGCAGGGTGTGCGAGCGGCAGTGCGCAAACGAGGTGCACAGCTTTAACGAAAAGCTCGGCAAAATGACAGCCGACAGCACCAAGTGCGTAAACTGCCACAGGTGCGTATGCATGTGCCCTACGCACGCGCTTAAAATAGTAAAGAGCGACGATACTTATAAACTCAACTACAATTGGTCCCAGCGCGCCATGAACGAGGTTTACCGTCAGGCCGCGACGGGCGGCGTGTTGCTCTCTTCCATGGGCAACCCTACGGAAAACCCCATATATTTCAATAAAATTCTGGTAAATGCTTCTCAGGTAACCAACCCGCCCATAGACCCCTTGCGCGAGCCTATGGAAACGTGCGTCTACCTCGGCAAAAAAGATGTGGAGATAAAAAGGGACGAGCGCGGCAAGCTTGTAGATAATCTCCCGCCCCAGCTCAAGCTTACAACGCCTGTAATGTTCTCGGCGATGAGCTACGGTTCAATATCGTACAACGCCCACGAAGCGCTTGCGCGCGCGGCGGAAGAGCTTGGCATTTACTACAACACCGGCGAAGGCGGTCTGCACAGCGACTTTTATAAGTACGGCAAGAATACCATAGTGCAGGTGGCTTCGGGCAGGTTCGGCGTGCACGAGCAGTACCTTAAAACTGCCGCCGCCATAGAAATCAAGATGGGTCAGGGCGCAAAGCCCGGCATAGGCGGACATCTGCCCGGAATGAAAATTTCGGACGACGTTTCAAAGACTCGAATGATTCCTAAAGGCGTAGACGCAATTTCGCCCGCGCCCCATCACGATATTTATTCGATAGAAGATTTAAGGCAGCTTATATACAGCCTTAAAGAAGCCACTTCGTATACAAAGCCCGTAATCGTCAAGGTTGCGGCGGTGCACAACGTAGCGGCGATAGCTTCCGGCATAGCGCGCAGCGGCGCCGACATCATCGCGATCGACGGCTTCCGCGGCGGCACCGGCGCGGCG
>CAJLLH010000243.1 GCA_905207385.1 uncultured Eubacteriales bacterium | reverse complement strand
CGCCGCCGCAGAAATCTGCGGCGGCGCGGGTTAATTATTAAACTTTATAACAGCCTCGCACTCTTGCATTAAACGGTTTTTAACGGCTGATTTTAATTCGTTCCGCCATATATGCGGGGCAATTTTAATTTAAAGACTGAAAATCTGATATTTATAGCAACACCTTAAACATTTATAAAGCAACCGCGCCGTTACAAATTTCAGCTTTCACCTTTGAGCGAAGAAATTACAAGGTCGCAACACTTTAAAAGTATCTGAATGCACTCGGTGAGCAAAACTTTATCCTCGGCGGTCAGCATTCCCTTTTTTGCCGCTTCGTTGCAGATAAGCGCGGCATAATTGAAAGACGAATACATATTTTTAAGGTTTTCTTCCTGCGCAGAAAAAGAGTTTTGCGCCGTGATGTGAAAATTATAAATATCCTGAAGCTTTGGCGAGGCCTCTTTAAGCGCAGATAGCTTTCCGCTTGCGGCTACCTCCTCAACATTATTCTTGAACTTTTTAACAAGGTCAGCCATTCTGAGTTCTTCAAAATCGGGCATAAAAATCACCTTCCCTTGCATTGGTTGAGGCATATTGCCGCACCAATTACAAATTTAACTTAATAAGCACATAAGATTTAAGCGCCGCCGTAAACGGCTAAATAACACAGCAACGCGAGAACACAACATCATTATACTACAACGTCGTGATAACTCAACGAGCGAAAACCACACCGCGAAATCAACACGGCGGCTCGCAAAAACTTAACAACTCTGAGGCGCAGCACAACAACGCAATAACAAAACAGAGCGAGAACGCACGTAACGATAACGCAACAGCACAATCAACCCATCACTGCGCAAAATCAGTTGCTTAGCAGAAACGGCGCAAAGCAAAACATACAGAATAAATTTAAGGCGGGACTTGAAGCCCCGCCTTTTATATTACTTGTTTGTTATTTCTTCGGCGGGATTATTTACCACGCTGTTGAAGCCGGGGTTGATTACGGGAGACATATTCTTGTACTCCTTTACGCCCGTACCAGCGGGAATAAGCTTGCCTATGATAACGTTTTCCTTGAGGCCCATAAGAGGGTCTACCTTGTTCTTTATAGCTGCGTCGGTAAGAACGCGTGCCGTTTCCTGGAAGGATGCAGCCGAAAGGAATGAATCGGTAGAGAGCGCAGCCTTGGTTATGCCGAGGAGAACGCGCTTCTGAAGTGCGGGCATGCCGCCGCTTTCGATTGCCTTCTGGTTGGCTTCTTCAACAGCGAACATATCAACGGTTTCGCCGGGAAGAAGGTCGGTTGAACCAGCGCTTTCAATTCTTACCTTGCGGAGCATCTGGCGAACGATGATTTCAACGTGTTTATCGTTAATGTCAACGCCCTGAGAACGGTAAACGGACTGAACCTGTTCAAGAATGTAGTCCTGAACGCCCTTAACGCCCGATATGCGGAGAATATCCTGAGGATATACCGAACCGGCATTGAGCACGGTACCGGGTTCAACCTTTTCGCCGCTCTTGACTTTGAGCTCTGCATTGAAGGGAAGCGTGTATTCCTTTTTAACCTCTCCCGTTACAGGGTCGCGCACAATAACGTGCTTGAGGTTGTCGCTGTCGTCGATGGAAACAACGCCCGAAACTTCGCAAAGGGTCGAGCAGCCCTTGGGTTTGCGCGCTTCGAAAAGTTCTTCTACGCGGGGAAGACCCTGGGTGATGTCGCCCGTAGCCGCTATACCGCCGGTATGGAAGGTACGCATGGTAAGCTGGGTACCGGGCTCGCCTATGGACTGAGCCGCGATGACGCCTACCGCCTCGCCCACCTGTACGGGGGTGTTGGTAGCCATGTTCTTGCCGTAGCACTTTGCGCATACGCCGTAACGCGAGTTGCAGCTGAATATCGAGCGGATGGATACCTGCTCTATGCCTGCATCCACAATCTTCTTTGCGATTGCATCGGTAACGAATTCGTTCTGACCTATGATTACGTTGCCGTCTTTATCCTTGACGTCTTCGGCAACAAATCTGCCCTGAATTCTGTCTTCAAGGCCTTCGATAACTTCGCCGTTGGGTCCGATTATGGCCTTTACTATCATGCCGCGGGGCTTCTTGCTGCCAGCCATGCAGTCTTCTTCGCGGACGATAACGTCCTGCGAAACGTCTACGAGACGGCGGGTAAGGT
>CAJLLH010000242.1 GCA_905207385.1 uncultured Eubacteriales bacterium | reverse complement strand
TACAGTTAAGTTATTTGCTGCCTTTTTGAATAAGGTTTTACACGTGCTTTAAAAAGTAGTCCTGCGAATCAATTTTTTCGCTGCCGCCTTCAACCTTTTCGTAAGTGCCGTCGGGCATAAGCTTGCGCGCGTTGACGTTGTCGGCAAGCATTACTTCAAGCATTTTATAAATTTCGTTTTCGATATCTTTATCGAGAACGGGCGTCGCGATTTCCACGCGCCTGTCGGTGTTGCGCGTCATGAGGTCGGCGGAAGAGATATACATTACCCTGTCCTTGCCTTCGCCGAAGCAGTAAATGCGCGAATGTTCGAGGAATCTGCCGACTATGCTTATTACGCTTATGTTTTCCGTTTTGCCCTTTTTGCCGGGGAGGAAACAGCAAATTCCGCGCACTATGAGCTTTATTTTTACGCCCGCGCACGAAGCTTCTATAAGCTTATCTATTATAACCTTATCGGTAAGGCTGTTCATTTTGCCTATGAACACGCCCTTTTTGCCCGCCTTTGCCTTTTGAATTTCGCCGTCGAGGCATTCAAGTATCTTCTGCTTGAAAAACTTAGGCGCAATCTGAAGTCGGGAATAATCGCCGTCTACGTTAGAAATGGATACGTTGCGGAAGAAAGCCGCGCCGTCCTCGCCTATATGTCTGTCGGCGGTGATTATGTTGAGGTCGGTATACTGCTTTGCCGTGCTTTCGTTATAGTTGCCCGTGCCGAGGTGGGTTATGTAGCTTATGCCGCCGTCGTCATCGGAAAAGGTTATGGAAATTATTTTGGAATGCACCTTGTAATTTTCCATTCCGTAAATGATATTGCAGCCCGCGTCGTGCAGCTGACCTGCAAAATACATATTGTTTTCTTCGTCGAAGCGCGCGCACAGCTCTATAACTACGGTTACGTCTATGCCGTTTTCGCTTGCGCGCTTGAGCGCGTCAACTATCCTTGAATGGTCGGCAAGGCGGTATATGGTTATTTTTATGGCAATGCAGTCGGGGCGGTCGGCGCACTCGTTAAGAAGTTTTATAAGCGGCTCCATGCTTTCAAAGGGATACCTTAAAAGCACGTCCTTCTTTCTTACCTCCTCTATCATGCTCGAAGCCTTGGAAAGCCTTTCTGAAATTTTAGGTTTGAATGGCGCGTAAGAAAGTTTTGCCGCAAGCTCTTTATCCAGCCTTCTGGGCAGGCTGAAAAGATATTTGAAGCTGAAATTTGAACGAATGTTGTAAATAAGATTTTCTTCTATGCCGAGCGTTTCGGTAACGAACTTCAAAAGCGACTTGCTTTCGCCGCAGACTTCCAGCCTTGTGGCGTTCTGAACAAGGCGGGTTTCCACCTTGCTTTTCATGTACTGCGAAAAGTCGTTGTTGTACTCCATGTCGGCGTCTTCAACGTACGTTTCGAAGTCGGCGTTGCGCGTTACCCTTATCATTATGGAAGACGTTGCGGTATATCCAGGGAAGGCAAGGCTGCCTAAGTTGCGGATTATTTCTTCCATGGTGATAAAGCTGAATTTTTTGCCGCCCGCAAACTGATACATGCTGTCCAGCCTGTCGGAAAATTCCATTACGCCTATCATGGTGTGGTCGTTCTTTTTAAGTTTGTACACCATGTAGCACCTTAAATTTTCGAACCTTAAAAGGGGGTGCTTGGCGTCTATTACCATCGGCGAAAGAAGGGGCAGCACTTTTGCATTGAAATATTTTTTAAGCTCTTCCTTTCTTCCGTCAGAAAGCTGGGAATAGGTAAGAATGTTTATGCCCTCTTCTGCAAGGTCGCGCTTGAGGTGGGTGAAAACGTGCTCGCGCATTTCGTAAAGGCGGGGCGTTCTTTCGGCAATGGCGTTAAGCTGCATTGCAAAAGTCAGTTTTGTTTTATTGTCGCGCGCGTCGGGGCGCAGCTTGCCTTCGTTGTAAAGGCTGCCCATGCGCACCATAAAAAATTCGTCGAGATTGGAGGTGAATATCGATAAAAATTTGCCTCTTTCGAGTACGGGCGTATCTTCGTCGGAAGCCTGCTCCAGAACGCGCAGGTTAAACTTTACCCACGAAAATTCGCGGTTCATATATACGCCCTTAATGAGCTTGACGGGTGATTTTTCGTTTGCCATAGTCCTTAATTAGGGCGCGCGGAAAAACTGCGCGCCGAAAATTTATATTATATATTCTCTCTTG
>CAJLLH010000241.1 GCA_905207385.1 uncultured Eubacteriales bacterium | reverse complement strand
TATTTTCATCTAAGCTCTTTTACGAAAGCCGTTATTCTTTCAATTGCCTCGGCAAGCTGAGCCATGCTCGTGGCGTACGAACAGCGCACGTGCCACTTGCCCGCGTCGCCGAACGCTTCGCCGGGGACTACGGCAACCTTCTTTTCCTGCAACAGTCCGTTTGCGAACTGCTCTCCGTCGAGCGAGGTGGACGCAACCGAGGGGAAAACGTAGAACGCGCCCTTGGGACTGAAACATCTGAGCCCGAGCGAGTTGAACGCGTTTACCATAAACCCGCCGCGCTTTTTATACTCTTCGCGCATCTCCTCCACTGAGGCGAACCCGTCGGCAAAGCCTTCGGAAAGCGCGGTGTTGGCGGCGTGCTGACCCATTCGGGGCGCGCACATTATGGCGTACTGGTGTATTTTGAACATAGCATCGTCTATATCCGCGGGGGCGCAGACAAAGCCTATGCGCCAGCCGGTCATTGCAAACGCCTTGGAAAATCCGTTTATGAGCACCGTTCGTTCAGCCATATCGCCTATCGAAGCTATTGAAACGTGCCTGCCCGTATAGGTAAGCTCGGCGTAAATTTCGTCGGAGATTACCAGAAGGTCGCGCTTTTTTATTTCGGGAATTATAGCCCCGAGCTGCTCTTTGGTCATAATCGCGCCCGTGGGGTTGTTGGGGTAAGCAAGCAGTATCGCCTTGGTCTTTTGCGTGGCTGCGCCCGCAATAAGCTCGGGCGTTACTATGAACTCGTTTTCCGCGCTGCACTCAAGCGGCACGGCAACTCCGCCCGCCATGAAAACGAGGGGCGCATACGATACGTAACAGGGCGAGGGCACGAGAATTTCGTCGCCCGGGTCGCAGACGGCGCGCAGAACGAGGTCGATGGCTTCGCTCGCGCCGACGGTTACTATGGTGTGCTCGGGCGAGTATTTGACCGAAAAACGCTCTTCAAGATACCTGCATATGTTTTTGCGCAGTTCGGGAAGTCCGCGGTTGCCCGTGTACTGGGTGTAGCCGCGCTTTATCGAGCGGACGGCAGAATCGCGTATGTTCCACGGCGTTACAAAATCGGGCTCGCCTACGCCGAGCGAAATCGCGCCCTTCATTTCGGATACTATATCGAAAAACTTTCTTATGCCGCTCGGCTTTAAGCTGGCGGCGCGTTTGTTTACAAAATCTCTCATGGCGATACCTACGGCTGGATGCTTAGCCTGCCGCCCTCTTCATCTTCCATAAGCGCGCCCTCCACCTTATATTTCTTTAAAATGAAGTGCGTGGCAGTTGAAATTACCGTGTCGTACGTGGATATGCATTCGGATACGAAGCGCGATACGCTGCGCAGCGACGAGCTTTCCACGATAACCGCGAGGTCGTAAGCGCCGCTCATTAAATACAGGTTCTTTACTTCGGGGTGCGCGGCTATCTCTGCGGCGATGCTGTCGAAACCGTGTCCGCGCTGAGGGGTTACCTTTACCTCGATGAGCGCTTCCACCTTTTCCTCTTCTACGAGGGCTTCGTTTACTATCGCGGTGTATTTTACTATAACGCCCTCGGCTTCGAGCTCGGCTACCGCCTTTTTTGCCTCCGCTTCTGTTATGCCGAGCATTGCCGCCATGCTTGCCGCAGAAAGGCGGGAATCTTCGGTTACGAGTGAGAGTATATTCTTTTTGATTTTATCCATATTTTTTGCCCCCCTTGCCGCACCGCACTATGCGCCGCGGGCGTGTGAATTATAAAAAAGGTTATTAATAATATATTATCGCCAAACGGCGGCGTTGTCAAATAATTTTTTTTCAGGCTTCTGCCCGCATTGCGTTTACAAAGGCGCATTTTTTATGTATACTGATACCTGCGCAATCAAAGTGTGCGCAAGAAACCTGATTGACACGCGGAGTAAAACCATGTTCAGAATTTGGGGCAGAATAGAAAAAGAGCATAAAATAGTAAAACAGACCACGTACGAAAGCATCGCAAAATTCGAGTGGAGCGATTTTTTTACCTACCTTGCGGACATATGCGAGGCGCTGGACATAGGCACGCCCATACTTTTAAAGACGCATATTTTCAACTACGCCAAGTTCAACCGCGTAACCTTTCTGCCGCGCGACTTTGCAGAGCCCGTAAATTTTGATAAGCTTGTGCTTGAAAACATTTTAAGATAAAAAATACATAAAAAAGGGGGCGCAGGCTG
>CAJLLH010000240.1 GCA_905207385.1 uncultured Eubacteriales bacterium | reverse complement strand
CGCTGATGTACATTGCGTTTGCCGCGGCGTGCATATTTTTAAACGGCTCGGCGACGGGCGTACCGATGTCGCTGGGGCTGTATTTTTCGCTCCTTATATGCGGCGGCAATCTTATAGCCTCGCCGCTCATTTACATAGCCTCCTCCGCCGTTCACTTTTCGCTTACAGCTTTTTTATGCTCGCTTGCGGAAGGTGCTTTTCTGCTTGCCATAACGGCAATTTACCGCCGCACGGGCAAAAAAATAAGATTCGAAGCGGCGGTCTACGCCGCCATGGCGCTTGTTCCGTTTGTAACTTTATCCGACTGGGACGCGGGCGGCGCGCTCTACTTCATAGAAAGCGGTTACGCCGTGCGCGCCATTGCCGCGGCAGTAGTTCTTATACTTTTCTTATTTTCTTATAAAAGCGTGTACGCCTGCATTTTCAGGCTGGGAAGGTGCAGACTGAAAGAGGACGAACTTTTCTGCCTTGCGGCGCTGTTTACGGGCATAGGCATAGGCGCGATTAACCTTGCGGGGCAATTCGCATACTGCGCTTTCGCCGCGTTCGGCATAACGTTTTCCGTAAGGTTTTTCAAAGGTCCGTCCGCCGTGCTGTGCGCGCTTGTTTTAAGCCTTCCCCCCGCCGCCACTCTGCTGGACATAACGCCCGTAACCGCATACATAGTCATATCCTCCGCGGGACTTCTGTTTCTGCGCGCGGGAAGGGCTGCTCCTTGCGCAGCCGCGTGCGCGGCGTTCTGCGCCCTGGGATACTTCGACGGTTGGTACGACCACGGTCTTACTCTTGCGCTCGTGCGCGCCGCGACGATTGCTTTATGCTGTACGATTGCCGCAATTCCTTCGGAAAAGCGCATAACCTTGCTTATGGATACGCTTACGGTAAAAAAAGTGCTTACCGACGCTGCGATTAACCGCGAGCGCGAGCGCGCGGGCGAAAAGCTGTTCAGAATAAGCGAGGTATTCCGCGAAGTTGAATGCGCGTTCAAGGGAATGGACGAAGCCGCCGACGAAGCGGGAGCGAAAAAGCGCGTCGCCGCAGAACTTAAAGAGCGGCTGTGTTCGGGCTGCGAACGCAGACAAAAATGCGAAAAGAGCGTGGTTTACACCGGCTTTTACAAACTTGTGGAGGCAGGTGCAGTAAAAGGCAAGGGAAACCTTATTGACCTGCCGCCCGCCGTAACGCAGAACTGCACAAAGCCCGCTGACGTAATTCACGAGCTCAACCTGTTGCTTGCCGAATACCGCAGATTTATGACCGAGGCTGAAAACGCGCGCGCGGGCAGACTTATGCTTGCCGATCAGGCAAAGGGCATTTCCGCCGTGCTTAAAAACAACGCGGTAGAGCTCTGCAGGGAAAAGCGCGGCGCGGGCGAAGAGGAAAGAAATATTGTAAAAACGCTGGCTTCGTGCGGGATAGCCTGCCCCGAACTTTACATAAACGGCGACGAACGCGAAGAAATATGCGCCGTAATTGTAGGTTTTGCCAACCTTAACGCCATGCTTGCCGCACTTTGGCGCGCCACGGGTGAAAGGTTTCAGCTGAGAAACAAAATAAACTACGGCGGCGAAAAGGCGTGCTATATATTCTGCCGCCCGCCCAGATACGACGCTGTTTTCGGCGTCGCGTCAATTAAAAAGAGCGGCGAAAAAGCTTCGGGCGACACACATTCGGTCATACGCATAAACGAGCACAGATTTCTTATGGCGCTGTCCGACGGAATGGGCAGCGGCGAATATGCGCGCAAAGTATCGCGCACGGCGATATCGCTTATAGAGGCATTCTACCGCGCCGAAATGCCCGAAGGCACGGTGCTTGAAACGATAAACAAATTGCTCACCTTTTCGCGCGACGAGCGGTTTGCCTGCATAGACATATGCTCGGTTGACCTCAATACGGGCGGCGCGGAATTTGTTAAGATAGGCTCGCCCGCAGCTATAATTTTGCGCGGCGGCAAGGTAAAAGTGCTTGAAAGCGAAAGCCTGCCTTTGGGCATACTCGACGGATTGCGCCCCACCGTCGCCAAAGAAAAATTATGCGACGGCGACATGCTTATTTTTATGAGCGACGGAATAACATCTGCGTTCGATTCCACGCCCGAGCTTGTAGAATTTTTGCAGCCGCTTAAACCTTTGAACCCGCAGAACCTTGCAGACAGTCTGCTTGCGGGAGCGTTGAAGAGCAC
>CAJLLH010000239.1 GCA_905207385.1 uncultured Eubacteriales bacterium | reverse complement strand
ACCAGCCACAACTGCGGAAGTTTCTGCAGATGCGGTGGTCGCCGTAAGCGCCTGTACCGCCGCGGTTGCCGCAACGAATACGATGACTGCCATAACGGCCGCTACTACGAATGCCATGATGTTCTTTGCAATTTTCATAAATATCCTCCGAAAATGCGCTTTGCTTTGATTTTAATTTAATGTATTTATTTTGAGCCGCGGCGTGGGCCGCGGGCTTCATATCGCCGTAAATTCATGCGGACGCGCCGCTTTGCTCATTCAGCAATAAAGGCTTTAAGCCGCAGCCTTTACCTTTTTTGCCTTCTTCTGCTTTTTGACCGTGCTTTTAACGTGCGGTTCGGTTACTTCGCCGAAGTACGTAGCCGTAAGTACTACAAGCACGTACGTCTGTATGAGCGCGTGCAGCAGAGTGAACAGAACGCCTACTATGACGGGCAGAACTATGCTTAAAGAAATGGTGTAATAAACAAGTTCGGTTACGAGAAGTCCCGAAAGGAGCGCGCCGAAAAGTCGGAAGCTCATCGATATGGGCAGAGAGAATTCCTTGAGCGCAAGCAAGAAACCGCGAACGCGGGTCTTTATTATGCCGCCGAAGAAGATTACAAGGTAGCTCATGCAACCCATGGCTATGGCGGCGTTTACGTCTGAAAGGGGCGCGGGAAGGGATACCGAATAGCCGTTTGTGGCAACCGCCTGTACGCCGAACAATTCAAACAGCGTGCCTACGAATATGTAGCAGCCCGCACTGAATATGTAGCAGCTTAAAAATCCGTTGCTGTGAGGGCTGTTGGTGCGAGCCATGTTATCGAAGAAGTCCACAACTTTTTCGATTACAAGCTGGAACTTGCCGGGAACTTCTTTAAAGCGGGGCACGGCGAACACGCGCACGCATACCGCAAATATAAGCAGTATAGCCGTAACTATGAGCGCCGATATTGCCGCGGGGTTAACTTCCCAGCCGAAGAGGCTTATCTTCTTCTCTTCGTGCAGAACGGCGTCGGTGAGCTCGTCTGAAATTTCGCCCGAGCGGGGCTTGGCGCCTATTACAATTGCAGCTGCAAGCAGCGCAACAAGCACGATAGCCACCACCGACACTGTAATTATGAATTTTTTATTCAGCGGTTTTTTTACAGTTTTCATTATTCCACCAAAATACTCGGCTTTCGCCGTAATTGACTACAAATTGCGTTAAACGGCACATATTGCGGGGGCAATTGCCTTTTTGCCGCACCTTGACGCGAACATCTGAGGTAATTGTTGCGGCCGCAACTAAAATGCCGAAAAAATTCCGCAACTAATGCGGTACAAAAAAATAACGTCCCTGCACGGCAAAGCCTGCAAACGACGTTTTTTCTGCGTACGGGCATAAGCGCCGACTGCGAAAAGAATGCGGCATAGCCGCATAATCCATGACGTCGCTCCCATCTGTTGCCTGCCGCGAATAGGCGGCGGACGCATTTTTCCCCTTACTTATCAGCGTTATTTTACGACAAAGTTGTGCTACTGTCAAATGATACGGTAGGGCAAAAACATAATTATTTTTTATACCCGTATGGCCGATATTGGCGCTATATATAAAAGCACAGCTTATAATTCAACGCTGTAAAAGGTTAAAATTGACAATTATAAAATTGTAAAAACAGGCATATCGCCGCCCTGAACGCACTTTTTGCAAGGTATTGCAAAAAACAAAGCGATTTTACCCGAAAATCTGTAAAAAGGTAGTAATCAGCGCCGCGACGACTATTGCGAGCACTATCGCGCGGCATACGATAAAGCGGATAAATTCGGCGCGCGACATGCCGCTTACACTGCGGTTTGTAAGAAAACCGAACGTAACGTACCCCGCTACCGCTATCGCGGAAGGAATAAAAAGCCAGACAACTTTTACCGCTGCGCCTGTTACGGCAAACAGCGCGGCGGCTATAAGGCATGCAACGGCGCACCAGTAAAATATGCGCGAACGCCTTTTTTTGGCATTCTGCGCGGCTATGACGTCGTCGTCAGATATGAGCTCGTCAAGGCTTACTCCGTACACCGAAGATAATAGCTTAAGGCTGTCTATCGCAGGATATCCCTTGCCGTTCTCCCATTTGGAAACGGCTGTGCGCGTAACAAAAATTTTTGCAGCAAGCTCTTCCTGCGTCATGCCGCTCTGTTTTCTTAGTCTAACAAGTTTTTCCGAAAGCTCCATTATTTTCCGCCTGAAATTA
>CAJLLH010000238.1 GCA_905207385.1 uncultured Eubacteriales bacterium | reverse complement strand
GCTTTGGCGCGCCGCCGCGTTTCATGCAAATCAGAAAGGAGAAAAAAATGCAGATACGCACAGCGGAAGAAAGGGATATCCCCGCCATACTTTGTCTTTTAAAGCAGGTTAACGAACTGCACGCCAAGGCGCGCCCCGACATTTTCAGGTTAAACACAAAGTACGACTCCGACGGAGTGCGCGCGCTCATTTCCGACCAGTCGAAGCCCGTTTTTGTGTGCGACGACGGCGGAAAGGTAAAAGGTTACGCCATCTGCATGTTCAAAGAAAGCTATGGCGACAGCTTAATGCAGGACATCAGAACGCTTTACATAGACGATATCTGTGTAGACGAAAGCGCGCGCGGCAAGGGAGTGGGAAAACTGCTTTACAACGCCGCGGCGGATTTTGCAAAAGCTTCGGGCTGTTACAACGTAACGCTCAACGTCTGGGCGTGCAATCCCGCAGCTATGGAGTTTTACAAAAAGTGCGGGCTTGTTCCGCAGAAAACTACTATGGAAAAAATACTCTGACCTGACTTGGGCAGATAAAACGTTTTATAAGCGCGCGGCGCAAATCGTGCGGAAGAAAATTTTAAAAAGTTCTGCCGTAATTGCGCCGCGCGCTTTTTTATGTTGCACAAGCTTTGTGTTTATTTGTTGATATTTCTGTGCGGGTATGCTATAATGGAATATATTTGCAAACACGTCAAAATTTTTTTCACGTCTTAAAAGGTAACACGATTTATTTATGAGTCTTGTTTTTTTTGATATAGAGTGCGCCAGCGTTTACAAAACATCAGCAAAAATCTGTGCGTTCGGATACGTCGTCTGCGACGACGATTTCAACATACTTGAAAAAGAAGATATTTTAATAAACCCCAAGGGCTCTTTTCACCTCACCGATTCCAAGGGCGAAAAGGGTCTTGTTTTGCCTTACAAGTACGAAGATTTCAAAAAACATCCCGACTTCCGCGCCGTATATCCCAAAATCAAGGCGCTTCTTGAAGACGGCAGCAATATAGTGGCGGGGCACGCCACGTATAACGACGTCAACTATCTCAACCTTGAAACGCGCCGCTTCAAGCTTCCCTCTTTCAGCTTCAATTTTTCCGATACCCAGCTCATTTACATGACAATGACGGGCGGCTTTTCGCGCCAGTACGGACTTGAATATATAAGCAGGGACCTTAATGTGGAATTCACGCCCCACCGCGCGGCAGACGACGCATACGCTACAATGCGCATAGCCGAAGCCATGTGCCGCAACAAGGGTTGCAGTTTTGCAGAGCTTGAAAATATGCTTAAAATAACCCGCGGCCGCATAGAAAATTATTCAATAGTCAAGCCTCGCTCTTCGGGCTATTCAGAATATACTGAAGAGCGCCGCGCCGCCAAGGAAGAGCGCAGCCGCGCCCGCCGCGACTTCTATGTATACCTTTCGCGCAAAAAACGCCGCCCCGAGGGCAGACTGAAGGGTAAAATTTTTAATTTTGCCCGCTGCGTGGAGGACGATCTCAGTTTATCAGAACCTCTTCTGGACAAAATTTACGCCGCAGGCGGCGAATATACTCAGAAGCTTGCGCTCTGCAACGTTTATTGCGCGCCAAGCGGAGATGCGTCTACACGCACCCGCGCCGCACAGGCAAGGGAAGGGCTTGAAATTTTAACTCTTGAACAGCTGGAGGAATTGCTCGGATGAACGCGTCTGACCTTCCCGAAGCCTTTTTAAACCGCATGCGCGCAACTCTGGGCGACGAATTCGGCGAGTTTGTAAATTCATACGATAACCCGCCCGCGCGCGCCATACGCGTAAATACGCTTAAAATTTCGCCTCAGGAATTTGAAGCTTTAAGCCCTTTCGCATTAAAGCCCGTGCCTTGGTGCAAAGAAGGATTTTACATAGAAGAGGAAAAACCCGGGCTGTACATAGAACACGCCGCGGGTCTTTATTATGTGCAAGAACCTTCTGCAATGTGCGCAGCTCCCTTGCTCGGCGACCTTAAGGGCGGTAAAACCGTGCTCGATATGTGTTCTGCACCGGGCGGCAAGGGCACTCAGCTTGCCCAGGCGATGGGCGGGGAGGGCGTGCTCTTTTTAAACGAAATAAACTTCCCGCGTGCAAAAATACTTTCGCAGAATGTTGAGCGCATGGGCATTAAAAATGCCGTTGTAACGGTGGCAAGTCCCGCGCAGCTTGCGGAAAAGTATCCCGCCTGTTTCGATAAAATTCTTGTTG
>CAJLLH010000237.1 GCA_905207385.1 uncultured Eubacteriales bacterium | reverse complement strand
AAATAACAAACAAACGTTTGACAAGCAAAAAGCTTAGTGATATAATCTGTTCAAACAAATGTTTGTAAGCGTTTGGCTTTATTCGGGTTTTAAAAGCCGAGGCGCGCAGCATTTGTACGGACGGGATACATGCTATGTTAGACGCAACGACGTTACAAATTCTTACAGAAAGCGCTAAATACGATGTGTCCTGCTCGTCCTCGGGTTCAAAACGGGCGAACACCGCGGACGGGCTGGGCAACGCTTCCGTCGGAGGTATATGCCACTCCTTTACCCCCGACGGAAGGTGTATCTCCCTGCTTAAAATACTTATGAGCAACGAATGCGTTTACGATTGCGAGTACTGCCCCAACCGCCGCTCTGCCGACGTAAGGCGCGCGCACATATCCCCCGACGAGATATGCGAACTTACAATCAATTTTTACAAACGCAATTATATAGAAGGACTGTTCCTCTCCTCGGCGGTATCGGGCTCGCCCGACCGCACAATGGAACTGCTTCTGGAAACGGTTATAAAACTGCGCAAGCAGTATAACTTCAACGGGTACATTCACCTTAAGGGCATACCTCACGCAGACGGCGCGCTTGCGCTTAAAGCGGCAAAATATGTTGACAGAATGAGTTACAACATAGAGCTGCCCTCTGAAAAATCGCTTAAACTGCTTGCGCCGCAAAAAACAAAGGACAGCCTTATAACACCCATGAAAAAGTTGCAGACTGCAATGGTCTACGACAGGGAAAACAAAGTCAAAAAAGGCAAAGTGCTGCCTGCGGGGCAGACCACGCAGATGATTGTTGGAGCATCCCCCGAAAGCGACGGGCAGATACTGCGCCTTACCGAATATCTTTACAGGCACATGGACCTTAAAAGGGTTTACTACTCTTCATACATTCCCGTCGTGCAAAGTCCGCTTCTGCCCGTAACGCCCGCGGGGCTGTTGCGCGAACACAGACTTTACCAGGCCGACTGGCTTATACGGTTTTACGGCTTCGACGTGAACGAAATATGCGGCGAGGGCGAAAACCTGAGCACAGAATACGACCCCAAATGCGCGTGGGCGCTTAAAAACATGCACCTTTTCCCCGTAGAAATAAACAAAGCTCCGCTTGAAATGCTGTTGCGCGTTCCCGGGATAGGCGCAAAAAGCGCGTATAAAATTATAGAAGCGCGAAGATTTGCCGCGCTGGACTTCGATAATCTTGCAAAAATGCGCATAGTATTAAAGAGGGCGCGGCACTTTATAACCTGCAAAGGCAGATTTTACGGCTCGGAAGGCGGCGCGCTTAAAGCGGCGCTGCTTATAGACGAAAAAAGCAGAACGGACGAACAGCTTTCGCTGTTTTCTTCCCCCTCCGTCGCGCTGAGCGCCCTCACGGGTGAATTATGAAAGTTTTTATTACAGACGGCACGACAGAAGGATTTTACACGGCGGTATTTTACGCTTATGCCGAAAAGGGCTCGGTTATCACCTCTCAGGAAAACAGGCAGCTGAGCTTTGACACGGAAATAATAAACGTTGTTTCCGACTATGAAAAAGCCGCGCGAGTGCGCGCAAGGCTGGACAAGCTTGACAGGTACGCTTCAGGCGATATCGACCTTGCTTTAAGAAGCGGCGATTCGCTGAAAGAACAGGCGGCGTTTGAATATATAAAGCTGATAATTCAGAACAGCCGCGCGGTGCGCAAAATGCTTTCGCTGCCCGCCGTAATAGAGCTTAACGACATAATCGGGCGCGTTACGGGCGAACTGCACAAAATGAAAGGCTTTATGCGGTTCATGGAAACGGAAAGCGGCGCGCTGTACGCGCCTTACTCCCCCGACAACGACATAACCGACCTTATAGCTCCGCATTTCAAGGCGAGACTGGGCGCACAGAAATTTGTAATTCACGACGTAAGGCGCAAAAAAGCCGCGCTGAGCGACGGCAAAGAATGGTTTATGGCGGAAGTCGGCGAGGCGGAAATTTACCTTTCCGAGTACGAAAGGGCTTTTGAAAATCTGTGGAAAAAGTATTACGCCAGCGTAAACATAAAGGAACGCCCGCACGAAAAGCAGATGAAAGGCTATATGCCCGTAAGATACTGGAAATTTTTGCCAGAAAAAAACAGCCCAACAGAGTAAAAAACATCGGGGCATAAAGAATATAAAAACTTTTCCGCGCAACGCTGCTTAGATTGCAGCAAAAGATTAATCAGCACATACAATTTTTCAAAATAACCCCTTATCACGAAAACAGCGCCCCGCGGCTTTGCCG
>CAJLLH010000236.1 GCA_905207385.1 uncultured Eubacteriales bacterium | reverse complement strand
AATTTATGCGGTTTTAGATGCTATTTTGCATTTATTGCGGCTCTTTCAATTTCTGCAATTATCTGGTCGTTTCCGCATTTAAGGTTATTATCTTCAAGCGTTCTCCTTAACTTGCTGTCAGCGACAAGTTTCGAAATTTCTGAATTAAGTTTATCGGGAGTAAGGTCGCGCTGGTGCAATAAACGGCACAAGCCGCGCTTTTGAAAATATTCTGCATTTTTAACCTGGTCGCCTCTGGTGCTTTTATTTTCAAGCGGAATAAAAAGGGTGGGCACTTTATTTATTATAAGCTCGAAAGCTGAGTTTGAACCTGCGCGCGCAACGGCAAAATCGGCGCAGGCGTAAACCGAACCCATATCGGTTATAAATTCCGACTGGCTGTAGCCTTTAATATGCGCGTCGGTAACATTTCCCTTTCCGCATATATGCAGAATGTTGTACTCCTTGCAGACTTCGGGCGCAATGGCGCGCACGGCGGCATTTATAATCTGCGAACCGCTTCCGCCGCCGAATACTATTATGGTCTGCCGCGCGTCCAGCCCTAATTTTTCCATGGCGCGGACACGACTGCCTTTAAAAGCGTCCCTTCTTACGGGCGGACCCGAATATCTGCCGCGAGTAAATTTATCGGCGGTATCGGGGAACGAAGTAAGCGTAACCGCGGCAAATCTTGAAATTATTTTATTGGCAAGCCCGGGGCTTAAATCGGACTCGTGCGCAATTACGGGAATCCCCAGTTTTTTTGCCGCGATGGCGGGAGGGAGCGAAACGTAACCTCCCTTGCAAAACAGCAGAGAGGGCTTTTCGCGCATAAGTATATCCCGCGCGGCCGCTATGCTTTTTTTCAGTCTGCACGGCACTGAAAGATTTGCTGCAATTTTTCCTCGAACGAGCCGCGGCGCTTCAAACATATGAAATCTGAAGCCTTCGGCGCGTATTATGGAATACTCTATTCCGTCCGTGCCCATGTATTCTACATCGTATCTGTCTTTAAGCTCGCGCATCAGCGCAACGTTGGGTATTACGTGACCGGCGCTTCCGCCGCCGCAGAACATAATCTTTTTCATACGATTAGTTTATTTAATTTTGCATCATAATATGAAGGTAACGCGAAATTCCGCTTAAGCAAAATTATTTTGTCGCTTAACTTAATAAGATTTTTTGCAAGCGATTTTTATTGCATAATTTTTTTGCGTAAGGCAAATAAAATATTTAATTTATTGCGGCGGTCAAAGTCATTTTTTAAGGTTGACAGTCACGCCCGTCGGTGGTAAAATAATATCAGTTATGGAACCCGTTTACATTGTTTCAATAGTATTATGCGCTATTATGCTGATACTGCTTATAATATGTTTTTACGTCATTGCAAAGCGCCACAGGGAAGAGGAAGACCGTCAGGCCGAACTTGAGGCAGTATATTCCGACCCTAAACTTGCCAAAATGGAGTACGATATAGCGTTTTACGACGACGATTCGCTTCGTCCCGCCGCGCGCGAAGACAGGCAGGTAACTATGGAAGAAGTCTTGGGCGGAGAAGAGCAGAAGTCTTTCAACGCGGGCGAAAATGCCATATTTACCAAAGTTGACGACGGAATGGAAGAAATTTCCGGACATTACGAGCCCGAAGAATAATTTTTTACACTTTTTGCCCGATTTTGCGAAAGGCATGTTTTTACTGTTGCCGCAGTTATTGATTAAAAGCGTTCGGACTTGACTGCATATGCCGCAAGCGCGGTTTTGCTGTATAAATTTGCGGCTTTACATTCTGAATTACTGAAAAATGGAACTTGAAATACTAAACTGGGTTCACGAAACCTTTCACGATATTTCGTGGCTCAACTATACAATGAAGTATATATCCCTGCTTGCAAAGGGCGGGGCGATAAGCATAGTTGCGTGCCTTGTTTTGCTGATTTTCAAAAAAACGCGGCGTTGCGGCATGGCTATGGCTGTTGCGCTGGTTTTAGATGTGCTTATTGTAAACATTATACTCAAAAATGCCGTAGGCAGAGAGCGTCCGTGGACGCACGAAGAACTTGCGTGGGCGGAAGATTTTTATAACAGTTACGGAATTTCGCTTTCGCGCGATTATTGCTTTCCTTCGGGGCATACGGCGGTAACGTTCTGTGCCGCGGCGGTGCTTATAATATTTTATCGTGCAAAGGCTATTCCTGCGGTCATTCTGGCGTTTTTGATAGGACTTTCGCGCATATATCTTTGCGAGCACTACGTAACAGACGTGGCGGCGGGAATGGTTA
>CAJLLH010000235.1 GCA_905207385.1 uncultured Eubacteriales bacterium | reverse complement strand
AATTTCCACGCCGAAAATTAAAAGCACATCGCTTCCGTCGCATAAAAGGGGAATGCTCTTTCTTAGCCGCAAAGGCACTTTTCTGTCGGTGAAATAATCGCCCAGTTTTTTTGTCCCGCCGCCGAATTTTGTAAATTTGTCCCCTGCGCGGGCAAAACGCACCACGGCAGTTGCGGGGATTTTTTCTTTGTCAAAATAAAGTGTTTTTCTCGGCGCGTCGCCGCCGTATTCGTCAAGGTATTCCTGCTCGCTCTGCTCTTCCTGTTCGGCGCAGACATCTGCAGTCTGCCCGCAGAAGAGTTTCGTTTCGCCCGAAAGGAAGTCGGCAAACGGTATTTCAGAGTCTTCGGAATGAAGCAGAGCACTGTCTGCAACGCAAATTCTGCCTTCTTCCTTGAATGCGGTAAAGTGCAGAAATTCAAATTTTTTGCCGTTATTTGCAAACTGAAGTTCGTACAGCCTGTCAAGATGAGCGGTGGTGTAGTCTTTTTCTCCGTTCCAGCGCGCTATTATTTCTGCGGCGGCGCGGCGGAAAATGACGCGCTCTTCGCAATGAAGGATATAATTTCCGTACGGTTCGCGGCGGAAAATAAGCGGTTTAATCTGCCTGGCAAAGTATTCTTCGTCCTCGGCGGCCTGACGCGAAAAGCGGTATATGGCTTTTGCCGCTCCGGGTACTGCGCTCTCTAAAGTTGGCAACACGTTGTGCCTTATTTTGTTGCGCGTGTAATCGTCGTCGGAATTGGTTTCGTCGTCTACGTATGGTATGCCGTTCTGCGCTATGTATTCCTCGATTTCCGCGCGCGAGCAGGCTATAAATGGTCTTATAAGTCGGAAAGGTTTGTTCGCAAGCTGGCTCATGTCTGTGTCTGTTATGCCTTCCATGCCCGCGAGCGATGTGCCGCGTGCAAGGTTAAAAAGCACGGTTTCCGCGTTGTCGCCAAGGTGATGCGCAGTGGCAATGGCATCGCAGTTTTCGGCTTCTTTAAGGTAACATTCAAAAAGTCGCCACATGCGCGCGCTGCCTTCGTCGGCAAATTTTCTGTCGGCAACGTAGCGCGAAAGAGGTATTCCCGCCTTTTCGCAGTAATCTGCAACAAACGCGCTGTCGCGCTCGGAAGTTATCGGGCGCATGCGGTGGTCGCAGTTAAGTGCGGTAACTGTTATATCATATTGTTTTGCGCGGGCGTTGAGGTAGTGGAGAAGCGCCATAGAGTCGCGCCCGCCCGACACGGCAACGCACACTTTCAAATGCGCGTACTTATTCAAGTTTACGTTCATACCGATATTTTAGCATTTAATTATTGCTTTTGCAATAGAGGAAACACATTTTACGGCGGCGGCGCGGCAAAAATTACCGCGCCGCCGCCGTAGTTTTGTTCTGAAAGTAAAAATTTAGCATAAACCTTTTAAAAAATTTAAAAAGCAGAGGTAAAAACGGTTGACAAACGCTTTTTAATTTAATAGAATAATAAAGCTTTACAAATGAAGTTTGTAAATTCATCGCGGGGTAGAGCAGCCAGGTAGCTCGTCGGGCTCATAACCCGGAGGTCGTAGGTTCGAATCCTGCCCCCGCAACCACTTGGAATAAGCTTCAGTTCTTATTCTTGTAAAAAGTTTTCCGCAAAAATGCGGTTGACGCAAAGCATAACGTGCGCTTAACGTGCGGGTAGCCTAAGCCGCCATTAGACGCACGCTTTTAATGGCGACGTAGCTTAGTTGGTCTATAGCGGCCGGTTCATACCCGGCAGGTCGGCGGTTCGAATCCACCCGTCGCTACCAACATACAAAAACCCGAATTTGCGGTTTTTACATAGCTGAGCGGTAAAGAAATACCGCAAAGTATTATGGCCCCATGGTCAAGCGGCCTAAGACATCGCCCTTTCACGGCGGTAACCCGGGTTCGAGTCCCGGTGGGGTCACCAAAATACAGGCAACCACTAACGTGCTTGCCTGTATTTTTTTATGCTCCACAAGCGGGACGAGAGGGGTGGCAAGGCAAGAAATGTCGCAGTCAGGCAAAAATTACAGCGACGGTAACCAAATAGTAATAAAAAATGTGATCAACCGTTAATCACAGCAGCTTCTGTCTTGTCTGCATTTTTGCATAATTCATTTGAGAACTGTGGATATAATCTGTTTTTAAGCATAAAAGTTTTTTGTCTGCGCAAAATATTGGTATGAAAAATAAATCTTTTGCAAACAAAAGCAAGCGTTCGGGCGGTGACGCTCTGCGCGCGGACGTTGTAAGCGCCAACGAA
>CAJLLH010000234.1 GCA_905207385.1 uncultured Eubacteriales bacterium | reverse complement strand
AGGCTCAAAATGATGTAAAAACCGAGAAAAATAAACCCAGCATTATGTTTTAAAGGCTGTAAACATTAAAAAGCCGCGCGTGCCGATTTTAAGCGACACGCGCGGCTTGATATATTTGCGGCGCTGATTTTGCGCCGCACTACGGCTTTTAAAAAATATTCTCAAAACTTCAAAGCAAAACGCAATTAAAAAACTTGCACCGCGCCACATTTTTAAGTCTGATAAAGCTTGAGCCCTATTAATTAAAACTTGTGCCGCCCGAGTTTTGCGACTCGTGCATTCCCGCTTTATACAACGGTTTGAGCAAAAAACCTGCTAAATTGTCTGTTCCAACTAGCGTTTTGCGGCTTGCCAACTATTGTGGCGTACGGTTTGAACCCGACATAATTAAAAGCAAGCTATGTAAACGAAGTTTAACCGAACGCAATGTCGAGCGCCATCATAAGCACGAAGCCGAATATTACGCCGAGCGTCGCCCTTACCTTTCCGCTTTCAAAACTTTCGGGTATAAGTTCCGAGCATACAACCGCAATCATTGCACCAGCCGAAAACGAAAGGGCAAAAGGCAGAATGTTGTTTACCAGCGTTACGGCAAGAGCGCCTAAAACGCCCGCAACAATTTCAACCGCGCCCGAAAGCTGACCTACCGTAAAACTTTTAAGGCGCGACATTCCGTTTGCGCGCAGAGGAAATGCAACGCACATTCCTTCCGGAAAGTTCTGAATGCCGATGCCCACAGCCAGCATTAAAGCCGCTACGCCTTCCACCGTGCCGCCAGCGCTCAACGCACCGAATGCAACACCAATTGCAAGACCTTCGGGCACGTTATGCGCGGTTACTGCTATAACCATAACGGCGCATCTTTTTTTCTTCTCTTCCGAAAAGGCACTGAGTTTGCCTATAAGAATGTCGGTAAGAATTATAAGAAAACCGCCGCACGCAAACCCGCAGGTTAAAATCAGGTAAGAATATTCCTGACCGTACTCAAGCGCGGGCAAAAGCAGCGAAAAAAATGTTGAAGCTGTCATTATTCCCGCGGCGCTGCTCATCATAAAACTGAACGCTGAGCGGGTTACTTTTTTATATATAAAAACAAGCGAGGCGCCCGCCGCGGTAAGCGCCCACGTAAAGGAAGTGGCTATAAGAGCCTGAAGCCAACCTTCAAGTCCGAAGAACCATTGCACTGTTTTTCTCCCGTAAAATGTACTTAGTATCATTTTACGCAAAAAGGTTGCGGCATTGTGAAAAATTTTAATGCACTGACCATTAAATAAAAGCTGAAACCATTACAAACAAGCAAATTAATAGTACTATGCGTGATATAAATAGCTTAAAACACCATAAAAATCAGCCAATTGTAAGAAAAAAGCGGTGCAAAGGTTTTACCCTTACACCGCTTTAAATTTAACAATATAAAATAAAGCACAAAAAAAATCTGAAATACTAAGCGCTTAAAAAGCACACATTTCAGCCGTCTGCAAGCTTATATGCAGAGCCCGCAAAGCAAACTATAATCAATAAATACGACTTAAATGCAAAAAACATAAAGAAAAATTTAAGCATTTCCCGCGAAAGGCTTTTAACGCTCAAACAAATTTATGCGATTTCTATAAATGACCCCTACCCCATTGATAGTAAAACAGTCTATAAGTAACACCCGCGAGAGATATATAAATGCGTTTAATGCATGTATGTATGAGTGTATGCGTGTATGAGTGTATCCGTGTAATGAGTGTAATGCGTGCATGCGTTTAATCCGTTTAATCCGTTTAATGCGTGCAATAAATTATAAGCACTGTCCGCAATGTCCGCAAATCAGTATACCACCCGATGACAGTAAAACTGCCTGAAGGCAACTCACTCAAGCGGTATTTACACAACGCCACAAACAAAAGCCGTTAAAAAGCCTTAACGGTTTTATTTTTATAAGTTGTGAATTTTATTGAATAGCCGTTTGTTTCAACGGGCTCAGAGCTGTAAACAAGTTGAAAATCGGAATTTTTATCCAGATTTTCAAAATAAGCATCTGCCCCACCTACCGCGTCAACCTTGGTTACAAGAACTTCTTCGCAGTAAGGCAGAAGCGTTTTATACATCATTGCGCCGCCGATTACAAAAACTTTGTCTTTATCGTACTTTTTAAGCTCCGCAAAAAGCTCTTCTAAAGAAAAAACCACAATGCAGTCATCCCTCTTTTCGCCGTTCGGCCAGAGCACGATGTTTGTTCTGTTTTTGAGAGGTTTGCCGTTGGGAAAAGATTTTAACGTG
>CAJLLH010000233.1 GCA_905207385.1 uncultured Eubacteriales bacterium | reverse complement strand
TTGCCGTTTCGTCGGCGGTATACAGGGCAATTCTTTCCGCGGGGTCGGCTATGGACATATAATAGTTGCGCACTATCTGGTACCTGTCCAGATAAGACAGCGAATAATCCACAATGTACCCCGCCTCTTCCCCGCCGCCCGAAGGGTTATCGTCGTCTACGCCGGGCATGTTGAGGGACATATTATATATAAGGTCGTCCGCAATGATTTCAACCTGACGGTCATACTCTGCGTCAAGCTCGGCGCATTTATCCTGATAAAGGCTGGAATTAAGCATTCCGTTTGATATCAAAATATTGCGGAAAGTCTGCTTATCCCGCGCGAGCTCTTCGGTAAGCTCGTCTTTCTCGCGCTGGGCGGAACGCAGAAGACGCATCTGCACGGTTGAAAGAGCAAGAATTTCTTCCTCGGTCATATCTATTATGTCAAACTGCATTATTTACCCCCTCAGCGCATAATTTGCGGCAACGGATTTAAGCTTTTCAGGACCGCTTATTTCAATAGTAAAACAAAAACCGCGCATTCCGACCTTAACCGTACCCGAAACATCGGTAAACGCCCGGGTGCGGTTTCCGCTGCTTACGGTCAGCTTTTCCGCCGAACCGTCCAGCGTTACGCTATCGATATACTTTTCCTCAGCCGAACCGAAATTGCCGCTCCATATCCATTCGCCGCCGTCGCCGCAAGGCACTATTTCATATACATAGCCTTCTGAAAAGCAGAAAGCTCTGCCCGCCGCGCCCACGCACGTCGCACTTGCGCGAATAAAGCTTACATTGCCGCTTTCGCCGTCCACACAGGCTATGACGTTCTCGCCGCATAAAGTGCCGCAGGCGAAATAAAAGTTTCCGCACGCAGCCGCGCTGCCCGACGGAATAAAGCCTTCAAGCTCCTCTTCGGCAACTCTTTTAATGCCGCCGTCGTAAACATACAGCCCCGTCGGAGTTAAAAACATAAGCCCGCCCGCACATACCGCCGCCGTATCGCCGTAAATTTCGTCGGTTGCGGTATCCGTTGTTTCAACGCGGAAATCTTCGGTATCGCCGTAAGCGCGCACCACGGTAAGTCCGTATTTCCGCACGGCTATAAGCTTATTGTTAAAAACTATGAGCCGCTGTATGCCGCCCTTTTCGTCATTGAGCCGCACATATCCCGCGTCGGAAAGCCCTTCGCCCCACGAAAGCTCGTCGCCCGCTGCCGACCAGCGCAGAATGCGCGCGTCCTCTTTGTCCGTGCCGAACAGGCGGAAGCAATGCCGCACGCCGTTTGAAAGGGGCGGGCAATCTTCGCTCTGAATTGCGGAAAGCGTTACGCTTACCGCCTTGTTTCCGTCGGATATCAGAAGCCAGCCGCCCGAATCTTTGCCTATTTCGACAAAATAAGGCTTTGACGTAAAGTCGGAAGCGCACTGATAAAAATTGCCGTGCGCGCCCGTGGAAAGGTATACGCCGCCGTTGAAACACAAGTACACGTCGTCCGCAGAGGAAACGTATAATGCCGAAGCCGACAAGGGCGTTCCGCTTACTTCCAGCTTTGAAAGCCCGAACGAGCGTTCCACCCCCTTATCCGCGCGTTTTAGACCGAAAAGTCTGCCGCCGCTGAGATACTGAGTTTTAAGCGAAGCCTTGGAAAAGGGCGTTGAATGCGGGATATACCGCTTGCTAAGCCCGTTCATACCCACGCCCTCGCCGGGATGTAACCTTCGGCTTTTTCATAAGAGCGGAAGCGCGCGATTTCGTCCCTGTAACGCTTTTCCCAGTTTTCGCTGTCCTCGAAAGCGCCTTCTATAAGGCAGTATTCAGCCGCCGCGCCCATGGCAAGCATTCTTTCGCCCACGGGGTATCCGCCGTAATCGCTTTCGTCGGTCAGTTGTTTTTTTACGGGACAATACATGTACCTGACCGTAATGTATTTTGCATCCGCGTCCAGATATTCGGGATATATGCGGTAGCCCACCTTTTTGCCGTCGCTTACCACGGAAACTATTTTTATGGGCGCGTGCGTGAACGAAGCAAATTTAACCGTGCCGTTTATTGTGTTGAAGTTCTGCTCCGTTTCCAGAGGAAAGAACCCGCGGGCGAGTTCGTCCTCGACGGCGTTGTAGCAGTGCAGCATGGCGTTTACCGCGTGCGAAAGCGAAGTATCCTGCAAATAACTTTGCGTATCCACGGCGTCGGCGGCGTCCTTCAGCCAGTCGCCCTGGAAGTCCTCGATGCGGCCCTGGTCCACGAGAGACGCCAGGGCGGGGTCGATGGGCATCTTCGCCAGCACCGGCAGCTTGTAT
>CAJLLH010000232.1 GCA_905207385.1 uncultured Eubacteriales bacterium | reverse complement strand
TTTACTTTTTAATTATGTTTTTGCAATAACAGTAAGGCTTACATTGATTGAGCGTTACAAATTCTTCAAACAGCCAAACGTTGCATAACAAAAAGGTGTTTATATGAATATCTTGCGGGATACGTATAACCCTTTAATACGTGACCGTGCACGGCGCACAAAGCGCCGTGCACGGTTTATATTTTTAAGGAGAATTTGTAGGAGAATTTTTTATGGCAGCAATTATAAGTATGCATTCCGCATTCAACCGCCTGCACGAAAATTTTCCGCGCATTGCGCTACTTAGGCGGGCGGGGTTTGCTTAAAGCTGAATACCTGCCTCAGCGGGAACAGTTTTTGGCATGCGGGTATAGCGGCAGTTCGAAAAATCCTGCGCAAACTTCCTGGGAATAGTCCTGAGCGGGCGGTATTGCGCAGTAACCGTAGCTGGGCAGAAGAATCTGCACGTCGATGGCTACTTTG
The DNA here is from genome assembly GCA_905207385.1 of uncultured Eubacteriales bacterium. Taxonomy (GTDB): domain Bacteria; phylum Bacillota; class Clostridia; order Christensenellales; family Borkfalkiaceae; genus Coproplasma. The sequence goes on along the minus strand of CAJLLH010000232.1, from coordinate 1,840 downwards.
AGAATTATTGTAACGCAGGCGTTAACCGTGAAAGTGTTGTCGCTTTCGTTAAAAGTGCCTTCGGCGCATACCGCGCTTACCTCGGCGGTAACCTTATACGGCATTATGGAAGGCGCGGGAACGCATAAAAGCACATCCTGCTTTACGCTTATTGTAGCCTGAGCGCTGCCTTCGGTGCCGTTTGCATCCGTGTACAGAACTTCTACAGGAATATTTACCGTAGCCTGAACGCGGGCGCAGCCGGGCTTATCTGCAAGGCGGTCTACGCTGAGGCCTGTTATTGTGCCCGCAGACGTGAGCGACTTGGCGCTGATGAACGTCAGGGGATATGCAGGATCGGCGGGTACGTTGTCCGTAAGGGTCAAAGTGTAATTTTCAAGCTGTATCTGCTTTATGCAGGCATCGAATATCTTTTGCGCCTGAATGCACACTTTTTCACACATTCCGTTAAGCGGGTTGCCGCTTATTGCGCCGGGACATTTATCCGACTGAAAATTGGAAAAAAATGACATTTTTAACCTCCGTCTTTATTTGCAAAGCGCCCGCCGACGACGTGCGGCTTAAAGCCTTAAACAGCGCGGCTTTAAGCCGCATTTATTCTGTATGCCGTCGCGGGCACAGTAATTTTATAGTTCATTATATGTAAAACGGCGACATGTTGCGCCTGTACCGACGAAAAGCCTCCGCTTTTTTAAAGCTCGGCAAATCAGATTAGCCCGAGAACAATTTAAGGTCGCGGCTTGCAAAAGCAAACCTGAAAGCAACTTGCTGCGGCATTCGCAAAGTCATTATTGCCTTAAAAGTTAAACGCCTACCGCAAAAACCACAAAATTGCGGCAATTAATTTTGCGGTTAACCGCAGCGTTCAGCCCATTCAGCGCCGCAAGCTTAGCGCCGACAGCCTTAAGGCGACAATTGCTTTTTACTGACCTTCGCGGCGGGGAATGAAAAGTCTGCGCGTGGGATACACCGCCGTTCCGCCGTTTAAATTTTCAAGCTCGCTTTGGCTTACCCCGAATTTGTTTGCCACCGTGGCGTAAGTGTCGCCCACACGCGCGGAATACACAAAGAAATCGCCTTCGGGCATTACTATTACCTGTCCGCAGAACACTTCATGCGGCATAGGTCTGCCCGTAACGTGCGAAATCTGAGCCGCGGTCTGGCCTTCCCTGACCCTTAAAAAGCGGCTTTGTGAAAGTTTCAGCTCATACATCTGTATATATTATGCAGTCCGCCGGCGAAAAGTGCGCGCAGACGCAATTTTTTTTGAGGACAAAGTACGCCCTTTGCTCATATTTGGGGCGCGCAATTTGTAGAATATTGTTGATGAGTACAAGTATTTACAAAACAACCGCACAGGTTACGTTTTTTTCGACCGTGGAAAAGACGCTCAGCTTTGTCTACCGCATTATTCTTTCGCGCGCGATAGGCGCTGAAGGGCTTGGCATTTACCAGATAGCCCTTTCGGTTTTTTCGGTATTTCTGACAGCCGCGTCCAGCGGCGTGCCCATAACCGTTTCGCGCCTTATTACCAAACAGAACGCGCTTGGCAACACCGCGGGCAAAAACGCCGTTGTTACGGCGGGAATTTTGAGCACGCTTATTTTTACCGTGCCCGTTTGCGTCATCATATTCTGCGGACAGAAATTTTTCGGGTTTCTGTTTTCAGACGAACGCTGTCTGGAAGTATTTCTTATAATTCTTCCCGGGCTTATAATAACTTCCGTTTATTCGGTTATGCGCGGAGCGTTCTGGGGCGACAGGCAATTCATGCCATATTCGCTTATAGAACTTGCAGAGGACGCGCTTATGGTAGGGCTAGGGTGCGTGCTCGTTTTCG
>CAJLLH010000231.1 GCA_905207385.1 uncultured Eubacteriales bacterium | reverse complement strand
CGCGGACGGCGGCTTTTTATGTTATTTGCCGCAAGTTCAAACTATTTAAAATATATGCTACAAGATTAAACCGTAAAGACAAACTAAGGTCAAAGTATTTTCTGCAATCTGAAGCCCACTTTGTCGCAGGAAGTAAGAATGTACTCCACCCCGTTTTTGTTGCTTCTGAAAGGGAAGAACGCTTCGCCGTGAATGTGCCCGAATACAGCAAAATCTACCTTGTTTTCTTCAAACAGCTGAGTAAACAGCGTTTCGCCGTTTTTAAGGCTGTACGGCGGATAATGTATCATCGCGATAAGCTTATCGCCTTCGGTACGCAGTCTTGCCGCGTCTGAAAAACAGAGCTTGAAACGCTCGGCCTCCCTTAAATAAATTTTATTGTCCTGTTCGGTAAAGTCGGGACTGCCCGGGCAAGTCCAACCGCGCGAACCGCAGATGACCACGTTTTCAAACTTAACACTGTCATTCTGAAGAAAATAAAAGCTTTTATCCGGAGCGCGGTCGCGCAATTTTGTTATGCCGTTCCACCAGTAATCGTGATTGCCCTTGATAAAAACCTTTCTGCCCTTAAGCGGCGCAAGCCGCTTTAAATCGAAAAGCCCTTCTTCAAGAGTAATGCCCCAGCTTATATCCCCGCAGATTAAAACGACGTCGTCTTCGGCAACTTTTTCGTTCCAGTCCGCACAAATTTTTTCAAAGTGCCCTTCCCAGCCGTTACCGAAAATGTCCATAGGTTTAGGGTTGACGCCCGAAAGGTGCAAATCGCTTACAGAGTAAATATTCATACCACTAAATAATACCACATTAAATCTTTATTTGAAAGTGTTTTTTCAAAATAAATAAAAAAACGGCATCAATATAATTTTGCTGAATTTTTTGGTACGAAACAAACCGATTTTATTTGAATTTTTGGGTTATTATATCACACATAGTACTATGAAAACATATATAAATGCTGATTTTAAGGCTCTTTTTGCCACTTTAAGGTTACTTTGACTGATTTAAGCCCCTTCTGCCCCTCCGCCTTTAACGGTCTGTAAAAACGCCTGAAATTTAAATTTTAATTTGTTTTTAATTGAATTTTAACCGATTGCAAGCAATTATTTAGCTTTATTAAAACATTGCAGGCAATTATTGAGGCATTATTAAAATGAGGCTTAATTATCACGAAAAAACATATTAAAGATAAATTATTTTATTTTGTTTAATGGAAATTTTTACCATTTTCAAACGCATTCAAAGGCTACGTATACGTCAGATTTTTGCTTGTAAAGTCCTTTATAACGCGTTTTGCCGCTTGGTTTAGTTTGATAATTAAAGAGTATGGAAATAAAAAATTTAACTAATATAGTTATTAGTGTTGTTTTTTACACTTTTTTGTGTTAATATATAAAATAGCAATAAAACCGAGGTTAAAACTATGGACCAAAAACTTACTTTAATGTTAGTTGAAGACGACCCTCGCGCCTGCAAAGATATTATCACCGAAGTCTCTGACTGCGGCGACGACTTTGCTTTGGTGGGCGTTACGAACAATTCCAACCGCGCCCTTCAGTACGTGCGCGACCTGCACCCCGACGCTGTTATACTTGACCTTGAACTTCAGGGCGGCAGCAGCGACGGACTTGATTTTTTGAAAAAGCTTAAAACAGCCGACGTATCACCCCTCCCCTACATGCTTGTTATTACAGGCAGCGAAGACCCGCTTACCCATAAGGTTGCGCGCGAATGCGGCGCAGATTTCATTATGGCTAAAAGCATGTCCGATTTTTCAGCGCAGAGCGTTGTTGACTTTTTGAAGATTGCTAAAACCGTTATATCTTCGCGCAAGGCTCATCAGGCTTCCACTGAAAGCGCGCCTTCTGCTGAGCTTGAAGAAAAAAGGCTTCAGCGCAGAATTGCGCACGAGCTGGACAAGGTCGGCATAAGCGCTAAATGCATCGGATATCGCTATCTTGTTGACGCCATTTCAATTATAATGAAACAGCCCGTTCAGCACGTTTGCAGAATGATAGGCAAGAAATACGGCAAGACGGAAAACAGCGTTGAACGCGCAATGCAGAACGCCATTAACCGCGCCTGGGCGGGAACAGACCCCAACGACCTTATAGCAAACTACACAGCAAAAATAAAGTCGTCTAAAGGCATCCCCACCATTACCGAATTTATTTTCTTCTACGCGCAGAAGCTTAACAACGAATTTTAATCTGTAAAAACGTGCGCGCAATTAACGCATTATCAACAGATAATTTACGACATGCAAAAAGTATAGCGCGCTGACTTGCAAGCAAGTCAGCGCGCTTATTTTTT
>CAJLLH010000230.1 GCA_905207385.1 uncultured Eubacteriales bacterium | reverse complement strand
AGGGGCGCGGCAAAATGCCGCGCCCCTCGCGCTTTTATTTATGAAAACAATCATTAATTCTTATCAGTCGCCGAACAGCTCCTTTTCCACCTCTTCGCAGTAGCGCACGGACTCCATTGCGTCCTTTGCATATTGGGTTGCGCCTATCATTTCTGCATACTCTTTATTGAGCACCGCTCCGCCGACAAGAGTGCGGCATTGAGGGTACTCTTCTTTAAGAAGGCTTATGGTATCCCTCATCGAAGCCACCGTTGTGGTCATAAGCGCGGAAAGCCCCACGACCTGCGCGCCGACTTCAAGCGCCTTATCCACAATTGTGCGGGCGGGCACGTCTCTGCCCATATCGTACACTTTGAAGCCGTAATTTTCGAGCAAAGTTTTTACGATATTTTTGCCGATATCGTGAATATCGCCCTTGACTGTGGCAATTACTATTTTAAGTTTCTTGGAATTGCCGCCCCCGCCGAACGCGCTTTTTATTACCTCGAACGCGCCCGAAGCAGCCTCGGCGCTCATCAAAAGCTGGGGCAGAAACAGCGTTTTATTTTCAAACGCCTGACCTACCACGTCGAGCGCGGGAATAATCTGACCGTTTATAACATCGAGCGGCGCCTGGGTTTTTAAAAGTTCTTTTGCCGCCGCTTCCGCTTCCGCCTTAAGCCCCTTTTCAACGCAGTATTTAAGCGAGCCCTTATCGCCCGCGACAGCTGACGTCTGAACAGATTGGGCGGCTACTATGTTCGATTGAACGCTTTGGGCGTAGTTTATATAATCTAGGCAGCCCGCGTCGAAACCGCTTAACGCGCAGAAAGATTTATAAGTTTTTATCATCTCCTGCGAGTTGGGGTTGAGTATTGCGGCGGAAAGCCCGCAATTTAACGCCATTGCGAAGAAAGTGCCGTTTATAAAATCGCGGTTGGGCAGTCCGAAAGATATGTTTGAAACGCCCAGCGAGGTATTTACCCCCATAGTATGCCTTATATAACTCAGCGAATCAAGGCAAGCAACCGCCGCGCCGCCGTCTGCGGAAACCGCCATTGCAAGCGTATCGAAAATTATATCTTTCTTTTTTATTCCGTACTTTGCCGCCTCGCGCAGAATGTTTTTTGCTATTTTTATTCTGCCTTCCGCGCTTTCGGGAATGCCGCTTTCGTCAAGCGTAAGCGCTATAACCGCGCCGCCGTACTTTTTTACGAGCGGGAACACGGCGTCCATAACCTCTTTTTTGCCGCTTACGGAATTTACAAGCGGCTTGCCGTTGTAGCGCCGCATAGCGCGTTCCATTGCGACGGGGTCGGAAGTATCTATCTGCAAAGGCAGGTCGGTTACCGCCTGAATTTCGCAGACTACATTTTCAAGAACTGCGGGTTCGTCAATTTCGGGAAGCCCGACGTTTACGTCAAGAACGTGCGCGCCGCGCTCCGCCTGACCTACCGCCTCGCCTAAAACATAAGCGGTGTCGCCCTCCCTCAGCGCCTGCTTAAGCCGCTTTTTGCCCGTGGGGTTTATTCGCTCGCCGATAATCACGGGCGCGCCGCCGAAGTACACCGCGTGGGTATATGAAGATATGCACGTTAAATTTTTCTTTTTTAAAGGCGCGGGCTCTGCCCCCTGCGCTATGCCCTTTAATTTTGCTATATATGCGGGTGTAGTGCCGCAGCAACCGCCGATTACGCGAACGCCGAGCTTTAAAATGGCGCGCATATCTTCGGCAAACTGTTCGCTTGTTACGTTGTATACGGTAACGCCGTCGCGTTCTTCGGGTAGCCCCGCGTTGGGCTTTACTATTACGGGAACGGAGGCGCATTCCATAAACCGCTTTACTGCCGGCAACATCTGCGCAGGACCGAGCGAACAGTTGAGCCCCAGCGCGTCCACGCCAAGACCTTCCAGAAGGGCAACAGCCGCTTCGGGCGACGCGCCCGTCATCATTTTGCAATCCTCGCCGAACACGCAGGTAGCAATTATCGGAAGTCCGTTTGCGCACTCCTTGGCAGCCAGAACCGCCGCCTTTAGCTCGTAAACGTCGTTCATGGTCTCTATCGCGACGAGGTCTGCGCCCGCTTTTACGCCCGCCGAAATTGTACGGGAGAAAATTTTTACGGCTTCTTCAAACCCGAGGTCGCCGAGCGGCTTTAAAAGTTTGCCCGTAGGACCTATGTCCAGCGCGACAAATTTATTTTTGCAGCCCTTGGCGGCGCTTTTTGCGCACCTTACCGCGGCGGCAACGACCTCTTCGGTGCGGTCGCCGAATTTAAGGCAGTTTGCGCCGAACGTGTTTGTATAAACCACGTCTGCGCCCGCCGCAAAA
>CAJLLH010000229.1 GCA_905207385.1 uncultured Eubacteriales bacterium | reverse complement strand
GGCGGGCGGCGTAGCCATAATAAGAATAAGCGGCGCAGACGCGCTCGGCGTGGCGGAAAAAATGTTTTCTCCGTCGGGCAGAACGCGCGTCATGAATTTTAAGCCGCGCTATATGTATTCGGGCAACATTCTCGCGGATGGCGGAATAACCGATTTCGGGCTTTGCGTTTACTTCAAAGCTCCGCACTCGTTCACGGGCGAGGACGTCGTGGAACTGCATTGCCACGGCGGCGTAGAGCTTTCCCGCGCGGTTCTAAAAGCTGCCGTCAGCAACGGCGCGCGCCCCGCAAAGGCGGGCGAATTTACCATGCGCGCCTTCATCAACGGCAAAATTTCCCTTTCGGCGGCGGAAGGCATGGCGGATATGATAAACGGCGAAAGCACTGCCGAAGTGCGCGCGGGCAGCATGCTGTATTCGGGCAGACTGACCAAAGAGGCGCAGGCCGTTCAGTCTGAACTTACCGACATTCTCGCCAAAATCGGCGCGGACGTGGACTACCCCGAAGAGGATATAGAGCGCACCGAACTTTCCGACATAAAGGACCGCTTATCCTCGCTCCGCATGCGCCTTGAAACGCTGGCTTCTTCTTACGACAGCGGCAAAAAGATAAAAAACGGCGTATCCGTTGCAATATGCGGCAAGCCTAACGCGGGCAAAAGCTCGCTTCTGAACGCCCTTCTGGGCTACGATAAAGCCATAGTTTCTTCTTCGGCGGGCACTACGCGCGACGTTGTGGAAGGCGAACTGGAGCTTGGCGGAGTGCGCTTCAACTTTTACGATACCGCTGGCATACGCGAACAGGCGGGCGAAATTGAAAAATTAGGCATAACGCGCGCAAGACAGACGCTTTTTTCTGCGGACCTCGCCCTTATAGTCTACGAGGGCGAGTTCGGCGAAGAGGAGCGCGAACTTCTTTCCGCTTGCCTCTGCAAGGCAATAAAAGTGCGCAACAAGCGCGACGTAAGCGACAAGCCCGACGGCAACGAAGATATTTCCGTTTCCGCGCTCACGGGCGAAGGCATAGGGCAGCTTAAGTCGCTGATAAGCAGCAGCGCGCTTCCGCGCGGAGCGGCAGACGGCGCGTTCGTAATAGAGGAAAGGCACTACAATGCCTTAAGCCGCGCGGTAAAAGCGCTTGCTTCTGCGTGCGAAGGCATAGGGGTTTTCCCCGCGGACATAGTTTCTGTCGATCTGAAAGAAGCGTGGGACATCCTCGGCGAAATCACTGGCGAAACTGCCACGGAAGAGATTATAAATACGATATTTTCCAAATTCTGCGTAGGCAAGTAAAATTGCGCGGTACATTGCACAGGCAAGTAAAATTGCATCGTGCATTACGCAGGCAAGTAAATTGCTCCGCGAATTTGGTTTAGGTTTAAAAGAAGAACAAAAAAGCGCCGCGCAGTTCCGGCGGCGGGGACGGATTATTTATGGTAAATCTTGAACTTTACAGGGTATTCTATACGGTCGCAAAATGCGGCAGTCTTACAAAAGCGGCGGAAGAGCTTTTCATTTCCCAGCCCGCCGTATCACAGGCCATAAAGCAGCTTGAAAGTCAGCTCGGCACAACGCTTTTCAACCGCACCCACAGGGGCATGGAGCTTTCGGTTCAGGGCGGCAAGCTTATATATAAAAAGGTTGAAGAGGCGCTTTCCCTTCTCGACAGTGCGGAAAATACGCTTATAGAGCTTAAAACCACCGCCACGGGCATAATAAGGGTGGGCGCTACCGACTCTATATTTTCAAATATTCTCGCTGACAAAATCGCAGAATTTCACGAAAAGTATCCCGCAGTCAAGTTCGACCTTATCACGGGCACTACAATGGATACCATAGCGCAGCTTAAGGATAACAAGTGCGACATAGTATTTTTAAATCTGCCCATAGACGATAAAGATATTATTCTTTCTGGCAGCGTAAGCCTTTTAAGCGACATTTTTGTGGCTTCGCCAAGGTTTGCGGAACTGAAAGAAGGGCCCGTGCCCGTAAAGCGGTTGCAGGAATATCCTTTGCTTCTTATGGAGCAGAATACCGTTGCAAGGCATGCGGAAGACGCATATCTTGCAACGCTCGGCATAACGCTTCAGCCTGACATAGAGGTTGCAAACTGGGACCTTATGTTAAAGCTTGCCGTAAAGGGTATGGGCGTCGGCTGCGTTCCGCGCGAATATTGCAAAAAAGAACTGGAGAGCGGCGAGCTGTTCGAGGTGGACATAACGCCGTCCCTGCCCGTGCGCGGGGTAGGGCTTGCGTTGCCTAAAAACGTGCCAGTGCCTTTTGCTCTGCGCGAATTCATAGCGCTGTTCAAATAAATTCAATTGCCGTCGTTAAAAATGTGGGATATGCGTCTTCGATGACT
>CAJLLH010000228.1 GCA_905207385.1 uncultured Eubacteriales bacterium | reverse complement strand
CATTTTTTTTGCTTTAAATTTTATTAAGGTAAATAATTTTCTTGTTCTTTTTTATGTTTATTTGTAAACTATATGCAGGCATAACTACTTACGGAGTTGTATAATGACGGTTTGTGACGCTGTGGCAAGGCGCGTTGAGGCATTGCTTGTAAAAATGAATATGTCGCTTTACCGTCTGGAGCAGAATTCTGGCATTCAGCACGGCAGTATGGAATGCATAATCAAGCGGCGCAACAAAACGGTTACTTTAAGCACGGTAATGTTGCTTGCCCGCGGTTTCGGCATTACGGTAACCCAATTTCTTGACGACGATTTGTTTAACGGCGAAGAGCTTGAAATAGAATAAATAAACCCCCGCTGGGCGGAAAAAATTTTCCGCCCAGCGGGTTGCTAAAAACATAATAGTATTGTTTGTGCAACAGTGCTTAAAATTATTGCCGCGGCGGAGGGCTTGAAATGCCCTTCGCCGCGGCTTTTCATAACATTTTGCCTCATAAGTGCGGCTTGCAAGCCGATTTTTTTATCAGAACCGGCCATATATGCCTCTTTTTCGCGCAGCGGTGCAAAAATTTGGGTATTGATTTTTGCAAAGTTATACTGTATAATTAAATTACGCGCGGCATTATGCTGAGGCGCGCGGCGCGCAAGATGCGTCAATTTATGATAAGGGACTAAAAAATATGAGTATCAAGGCTAAAAACATTCACAACATTGCTATCATCGGGCACAGCGGCGAAGGCAAAACCACGCTGTGCGAGGCCATTATGTTCAACGGCCGCTCTATAGACCGTATGGGAAAGGTGGACGCAGGCACCACCGTCAGCGACTATGACGAACAGGAAATCGCGCGCAAAATGTCTGTATCGCTCTCCGTTTGCTATACTATCTGGAGAGAAACCAAATTAAATCTTCTCGACGTGCCCGGCTTTTACGATTTCGAAGGCGAATTCAACGAAGCAATGCGCGCCTGCGGCGGCGCACTTGTGGTAATGGGCGCAAACGGCACGGTTACCGTCGGCGCGGAAAAGGCTATAAACGCCTGCCTCAAGGCTAAAAAGCCTATGATAATTTTCATAAACGGCATGGATAAGGATAACGCCGACTACAACGGCACCGTCGCCGCTCTTCAGGAAAAGTATCACGGCAAAATCGCGCCCATTCAGATACCTATAATGGAAGGCAACAAAATGGTGGGCTTCGTAAACGCCCTCACCGAAAAGGCTTACCACTTCACGGGAATGGGTCCCGAAGAAATCCCCGTACCCGAAGACAAGCGAGAAGAGCTCGCCGCAATGCAGCTTTCGCTTACCGAAACGGCGGCGGAAAACGACGACGTTCTGCTCGAAAAATATTTCGAAACGGGCTCTTTGGACCGCGAAGAGATAATTCACGGCATCCGCAAGGGCATACATAACATAAACACCGTGCCCGTAATGGCGGGCAGCGCGCTCAACAACCGCGGCGTCATCAACCTGATGAACGAAATAGTAAAGTATATGCCCGACGCTTCCGAGCGCGGCGATATGGTCGCCACCGACCTCAACAAAGACGAGGTCGTGCAGATAGAATGCGACGACGAACAGCCTTTCGCCGCACAGATATTCAAAACGGCGGTGGACTCCTTCGTCGGCAAGATGAACTACATGAGGGTTTGCCGCGGAGTGCTTAAATCGGGCATGACAGTGCTCAACACCGCGACCGGTCAGACCGAGCGCATCAACGCCATATACCTTCTCAAGGGCAAAAAGCAGGAACAGGTTTCCGAACTTACCGCGGGCGACATAGGCGCAGTTTCAAAATTGTCCAACACCAACACGGGCGACACGCTCTGCGACGAGTCCGCTCCCGTCAAGTTCGACCCCATACTTTTCCCCCGTCCCGTGCTTTTCATGGCGGTATATGCCAAGGTCAAGGGCACTGAAGACAAAGTGTTCTCAGGTCTTGCCCGCCTCGAGGAAGAGGATAAGTCTTTCGCCGTGCGCAAAATTCCCGATACGGGCGAAACGCTCATCGGCGGTCAGGGCGAAGTTCACCTCGACATAATAAACAAAAAACTCAAGTCAAAATTCGGCGCGGACGCAGACCTGCGCACCCCCGCCATAAACTATAAAGAAACCATTCTCGGCACGGCTCTCGCCGAAGGCAAGTACAAAAAGCAGTCGGGCGGACACGGTCAGTACGGCCACTGCAAAGTGCGCTTCGAACCGTGCGAAAGCGACTTTGAATTTGCCGAGGAAGTTGTCGGCGGTTCAGTGCCCAAGCAGTACATACCCGCGGTCGAAAAGGGCATAATCGAGTGCCTGCCTCACGGCGTGCTGGCGGGCTATCCCGTAATCCGCATGAGGGCGGTGCTCACCGACGGCAGCTATCACGAGGTAGACAGCTCTGAAGCGGCGTTCAAAGCGGCTGCGGAAATA
>CAJLLH010000227.1 GCA_905207385.1 uncultured Eubacteriales bacterium | reverse complement strand
TTACGGTAGAGTGCCGCTTTTGCGCATATGCAAACTATTTAAAATCAATAAAATTTCAAGCCTTAAATCTGCCTTTTAATTTTTATCGTCTGATTTTTCCGCAGCATTTCGCAATTAGTATTCGCAATAAATTTAATTACTTAATTGTTACCCTTAATTAAAACTTAATTTTAATAATTAATTTTGCGTTTAATTTTTACCCATTAATTTTACCCTTCAACGCCACATACTTTTGAATAAAGCTTGAGTCAAGCGTGAAAAATTTAATTCAACTTAAACATTATTTAAAGTTAAAAAAGCGGAAGAAAACTTTGTTTCCTTCCGCTTTTAATCATTAATAATTGCAAAAATCGCACTGCTCTACAAAACCAATAAAGCTTTGCTATGCGCAAACCGCGCACCGAAATTAAAGCAGGCTTGCAAGTATTGCCAGACTGGCAGCCACGTCTATATGGCGAACTACAACATTTTCGTCCGCTTTGAGCTGAACGGGGGCAAAATTGAGAATGCCTTTTATGCCGGCCTTGACGAGCATATCGCAGACGCTCTGCGCGGCGCTTGCGGGAACAGCAAGTATTGCAAGGTGCGGGCTGAACCTGCGCACTCCTTCTTCAAGCTCTTCTATGGGGCATATTTTTTTGCCCGCGACTTCCGTACCCGTTTTTGCGGGGTCGCTGTCGTAAGCTTCAACTATTTCAATACCGTAATTAACGAAACCGCCGTAGCTTAAAAGTGCACGGCCGAGACCGCCGACGCCCACAAGCACAGCCGCCTTATGCTGATTGCAGCCGAGATAATCTTCAAGCGCGGCAATAAGTTCAGTGCGGACATATCCCACCTTGGGACGACCGGCGCTGCTTGTATAAGCGAGGTCTTTGCGCACGAGCACTTCGCCCATGCCGAGCGCCTGGGCTATGGCGCCCGATGATATATACTTATTATCTTCCCCTGAGAGCGATTTAAGGTAATTAAGGTATACAGGAAGCCTTTGAAGCGAAATTTCGGGAATATCCCTCGTCATAAATCAACCTTCATTGCAAGGGCCGCCGCGCCGTAAGCGCCCGCTTTACTGCCGAGCGATGCCTTGACTATTTTTACGGGAGCATACTGCGTGCCGCCGAAAAGCTCTTTATCAACATAAGTCTGCAGAGGAACTGTAAGATTGTCGCCCTGTTCGCTTACGCCGCCGCCTATCATTATAATTTCGGGACGGAAAATGTTTGCAAGGTTTGCAATTCCGCACGCAAGGTACTTTATGTACCAGTCAACAACTTCTTTTGCGTCTATGTCGTCGTGATAGAAGTCGAATGCAGTTTTGCCGTTAGCCGTTTCGGAAGTGTATTTTGTCCACATTGCCGAACGGGGGTTATCTTCCATCTGTCTGCGGGTACGCCTTACAAGAGCGGTTGCGGAGCAATAAGCTTCGAAGCAGCCGCGCCTGCCGCACGTACACACGTCGCCGTGGCGTTCGATTACCATATGACCTATTTCTGCGCCCGCAGATTTGTAACCTTCGAAAAGCTTTCCGTCTATTACTATGCCACCGCCTACGCCCGTGCCAAGCGTTACGAGTATGCTGTTTTTATAGTTTTTGCCCGCGCCGAACTTTGCTTCGCCAAGAGCCGCAGCGTTTGCGTCGTTGGTTATTTTTACGGATACGCCTATGCGCTCGCGCAGTTTTTTCGCAAGGGGATAATCGCGGAGGCTGAGATTGCCGGAAAATACAAGCACGCCGTTTTCACTGTCTATAACGCCGGGGCAACCTACGCCGATGGAAACATCTTTTTTATCTACTCCGCACTTTTTAAGCATGGAATTCACAAGCTCGGCAATAATGTCGCACATGAAGTCGCCGCCGCGCTCGGAACCGGTAACCGCGCAGTCCTCGCAAAGCGCAGCGCCCTTTTCGTCAAGGACAATGCCTTTAACCGTCATACCGCCGATATCTATGCCTACATAATACTCCATATATGCACTCCTCGCGGCGCAACGCGCAGGTGCGCGCGCCCGCATAAAATAAGTATTTTGCTACTCATTAAGTTTACTTTTTTTGCCGCCGTTTGTCAAGTGTTATCTGAAAAATACAAACAAAATATGTGATTTTTTACTTACAAAATAAGCCGCGGCGGCAGAACAACTGCCGCCGCGGCTATGCAGCGTAAAATAAACAGACAATTTGATTATTTGCTTCCCGTAGAACCGAAACCGCCTTCGCCGCGCGCCGTCTGAGAAAGCTCTTCCGTCTCTTCAAAAACAGCGGTGATATACGGCGTTATTACAAGCTGGGCAATCCTGTCGCCAGCGGAAACAGTCCGCCGAGCATCATCAAAACCACGCCGAGCGCGCAAAGAACGCCGCACAGCGCGATGCGTTTGCTGTTCATAAAAAACCTCCGAAAAAGCGCATTTTAATATAATTCGCTCCCTAACCATTAAAATCCTGCTTTTAGGCGCGAAATTTGCGCGTTGCAACTGCCCGCGATTTATTGTACAAT
>CAJLLH010000226.1 GCA_905207385.1 uncultured Eubacteriales bacterium | reverse complement strand
AGCATTTCGAAGATATAGGTCACGACCCGAAGGTTCTCGACGTAACTTACGAAAATTCTCAGGCGCGCATGCGCACCATGATACTCATGGATACCGCGAATAAGACGGGCGGACTGGTTATAGGCACAGGCGATTTAAGCGAACTTGCTCTCGGCTGGGCTACTTATAACGGCGACCATATGTCTATGTATGCGGTAAATTCAGGCGTGCCTAAAACGCTTGTAAAGCACCTTATAAAGTTCGAGGCCGAAAGGCTGGGCGGCAAGGCGCTTGAAACGCTTGAAGTAATTCTGGCAACGGAGATAAGTCCCGAACTTCTTCCCCCCGACGCGTCAGGCGAAATAGCGCAGAAAACGGAGGATATAATAGGTCCGTACATTCTGCACGACTTTTTCCTTTATTATGTCGTGCGCTGGGGCTTCGTTCCCTCTAAAGTGCGCTTCATAGCGTATAAGGCTTTCGACGGCGTTTACAGCCGCGAAACGATAGATAAATGGCTTAAAAACTTTTATAAAAGATTTTTTGCACAGCAGTTCAAACGCTCGTGCATACCCGACGGAGTCAAAGTCGGAACGGTTACACTTTCGCCGCGCGGCGACTGGAGAATGCCTTCCGATGCCTCGAACGCCGTCTGGATGGAAGATATTGATTGATTCGGTTAAAAAGGCGGCATATATGCCGCCTTTTCTGCATTTATGCGCAAAAGTATTTTTATAAAAAATCTGCTATACGTTGACTTTATAAGCGTTTTGTTGTAAAATTAATAAGGATATTACTTACCCTGTTGCATATTGTCTATTAAGGCAGTTACAGGGTCGGATATATTACAAAACAATCAGGAGGCTTACATGCATTTATCAGGTATAAGCTCCCTGTTTCTCGCAAGCAGCGGCGCCGTTATCGGGCTCGGCGTAGCCCTCGGCGTGGTCGTAATTGCGGCCGTGATAGTGTCTGTGCTGTACGCTTTGTACAGGCAAAAAGTCATTAAGGCCAACAAAGAGCTCGGCGAAGCGTCCGAAAGGGCGAAGAAGATGGTAACCGACGCTCAGGCCGAATGCAAAGCTTTGAAAAAAGAAGCCATATTGGAGGCAAAGGAACAGGAACTTAAGTTAAGAAACGACTTTGAACGCGAAAGCAAAGAAAAAAGAGCTGAACTTGCCAAGCAGGAACAGCGCTTGACTCAGAGGGAAGATAACCTCGATAAGAGGGAAGATTCGCTTACAAAGAAGTCGGACGCTCTTGAACAGCAGAAAAAAGACCTTGCCGTAAAAGAGCAGGAAATCAAAAAAACTCAGGACAAAATAAATCACCAGCACGAACTGATGATTCAGGAACTCGAAAAGGTTGCCCAGCTTACCAAAGAGGAAGCCAAAACGCTCCTTTCCAACGAAATTCTTGACGATGTGCGTCACGACGTTGCGCTTCAGGTAAGGAATATCGAGCAGACGGCAAAGGAAGAGGCTACCAACGAGGCGAAAAAGATTATAACGCTTGCAATTCAGCGTTGCGCGGCAGACCATACTTCGGAAACGACCGTTTCCACCGTATCTCTTCCCAGCGACGATATGAAGGCGAGGATAATAGGCAGGGAGGGCAGAAACATACGCGCTCTTGAAAATGCCACGGGCATCGAGTTTATAATTGACGATACGCCCGAAGTTGTAATTCTTTCCGGGTTCGACCCTATCCGCAGGGAAGTTGCAAGGCTTTCGCTTGAAAAGCTTATAGCCGACGGCAGAATTCACCCCGCGCGCATAGAAGAGACTGTGGAAAAAGTAAGAAAAGAACTGGATACCGAAATCAAACAGGCCGGCGAGAGCGCTATGTTTGAAGTAGGAATATTTGGTCTTCATCCCGAACTTATCAAGCTTATAGGCAGACTTAAGTACAGGACAAGTTACGGTCAGAACGTATACAGACATTCTATAGAAGTTGCACTTCTTGCAGGTCTTATGGCTCAGGAGCTTGGACTTGACGTAAACTTCGCCAAGCGCGCAGGACTTCTGCACGACATCGGCAAAGCCGTTGACCACGAGCAGGAGGGCACGCATATACGTCTCGGCGCAGACCTTGCCAAGAAGTACAAGGAGAACGCAAACATTATTAACGCCATCGAAGCGCATCACGGCGACGTAGAGCCCAAAACGGTTGAAGCTGTATTGGTAGCCGCTGCTGACGCGATTTCAGGCGCAAGACCCGGCGCAAGAAGGGAAACGGGCACAAACTATGTCAAGCGTCTCGAAAAACTGGAAGAGATTGCTTCAAGCTTTAACGGCGTTGAAAAGAGCTATGCCATTCAGGCGGGCAGAGAAGTGCGCGTAATGGTCAAGCCCGAACAGATAGACGACGCTCAGGCTTTGTTCCTTGCCAAGGATATAGCCAAGAAGATTGAGGCTGAGCTTGAATATCCCGGACAGATAAAAGTAAACGTTATCCGTGAATTCAGAAGCGTTGAATACGCTAAATAAAATAAGTAAATTGAAAATCAAAGCGCGGAAGATAATTCTTCCGC
>CAJLLH010000225.1 GCA_905207385.1 uncultured Eubacteriales bacterium | reverse complement strand
AGCACAAGCACGAGCATAACCACGGCGATTGCGGCTGCGAGCACAAGCACGAGCATAACCACGGCGATTGCGGCTGTGGAAATGACGGCGATAAATGCCGCTCAACGTCTGCGGCGGCGCTTGCGGACGGGCAGAGCAAGGAGCTTTTGCTTGAGGGACTGGACTGCGCGGCTTGTGCGGCTGAACTTGAAGAGCAGATAAATAAAATAAGCGGAGTCAAAAGCGCTTCGGTAGACTTCATTGCGCAAAAAGTGCGCTTCGCTTGCGAAGGGGACGACGTTTTTGCCGAAGTGGTAAAATGCTGCAACTCGTTCGAGGACGTAAAGGTTGTTCAGCCTTCGATTGAGCCTGCGACTGATTTAGGCGTTCATAAAATAAAAATCAAGGGGCTTTGCTGTGCCAACTGCGGCAGAGAACTTGAAGAAATTTTAAACAAAACAGAGGGTGTAAACGCTGCCGTAGATTTCATGAATATGACTATCAGCCTCAGCGCGGAAAGCTCTGCGGCGTACGAAAAAGCCATTTACGAAATTACTCATTTCGAGGATGTTGAAATAGTGGACGGAGCTGCAAAGCCCAAGGCGAAAAGCCTTTTCCGTCAGCACCTCAAAGAGATTATTTTAATAATAGTATCGGTCGTTTGCTTTATACCCGCGCTTGTTTTAAACCTTGCGGGCGGCGAAGTAGGGGTAATTATTTCCTATCCGCTTTTTGCCGTTTCCTACTTTTCGGTAGGCTGGCAGGTACTTGTAAACACCGCGAAAAACATATCCAAAGGCCGCGTATTCGACGAAAACTTTTTAATGACGCTTGCATCCGTCGCCGCAATAGTGCTGGGCATAGTTTCGGGCGACGGCATTTACGAAGGCGTTGCCGTAATGCTTCTGTATCAGATTGGAGAATTGTTGCAGTCTGTGGCGGTTGGTTCGTCGCGCAATTCCATAACAAAGCTTATGGACCTTAAAAGCGATACCGCTACGCTTCTAAAGGACGGAAAACAGATAGTCGTAAAGCCCGAACAGCTCGAGGTGGGCGACGTTATTTTAATAAAAGCAGGCGAAAAAGTTCCCGCCGACGGCGTAATCGTAAAGGGCGAAAGTGCTCTGGATATGCGCTCGTTAAACGGTGAATCTCTGCCTATGGACGTAAAGGAAGGGCAGGAAATTCTTTCGGGCGCAATAAATATTTCAAAAGTAATAGAAGTAAAAATTGTGCGCCGCTATTCCGATTCCGCGGTTGCAAAAATACTCGACCTTGTGGAAAATTCCACGGCTAAGAAAGCCGCTCCCGAAAAATTTATAACAAAGTTTGCAAGGTACTATACCCCCGCGGTATGCGCGGCGGCGCTCGTGGTCGCGGCAATAGTCCCCACAATAATATGCGCTGTCGGCGGCGTTTTTGCGTGGGCAACATATTCCGAATGGATATCAAGGGCGCTTTCCTTCCTCGTTATATCCTGTCCCTGCGCGCTCGTCATATCCGTTCCCCTTTCATATTTCGGCGGCATAGGTCAGTGCGCAAAGCACGGCATACTTGTAAAGGGCTCGACCTGTATTGACGAACTCGCGCTTTCCACGGTTGCGGCGTTCGATAAAACGGGTACAATAACCGAAGGTTCTTTTAAAATAATTTCCTCCGATTCGGAAAACGCTGTTGCGCTTGCCGCCGCAGCGGAAAAATACTCTTCGCACCCCATAGCCGTAGCGTTTGCCGACGCGCAGACGCAATATGTGGCTGAGAATGCGGAAGAGGTTGCAGGCAGGGGCGTCAGGTGCACGGTAAACGGCAAAACGCTTCTTTGCGGCAACGGTAAAATGATGGCCGAAAACGGCATAAACTTTATTGAAAAGCAAAGCGTTTATACGGTAATTTATGTCGCATTGGACGGCACATATGTCGGAAGCATTGAAATAGGCGACGGAATAAAACAGGGAGCAAAGGAAGCTGTTGCGGCTCTGAAAGCGGAGGGCGTAACTTACTGCACAATGCTTACGGGCGATAACCC
Organism: uncultured Eubacteriales bacterium; assembly: GCA_905207385.1. Classification (GTDB taxonomy): domain Bacteria; phylum Bacillota; class Clostridia; order Christensenellales; family Borkfalkiaceae; genus Coproplasma. The sequence goes on along the minus strand of CAJLLH010000225.1, from coordinate 536 downwards.
CGCCCGCGCCGAAGTCGTGGCAAATGAAGTCGGACTCGACGGTTACTGTGCGGGACTTCTGCCCGACGGCAAACTTGAAAAGGCTGAACAGCTTAAGTCAAAGGGCAAACTTATTTACGTTGGCGACGGCATAAACGATGCGCCCGTAATGGCTGCGGCTGACTGCGCCGTTTCCATGGGCAAAGTCGGTTCGGACGCGGCGATAGAGGCCAGCGACGTGGTCCTTGTAACCGATAATCTCGAACTTCTGCCCAAGGGCAAAAAAATAGCTAAGGGAACGCGCAGAATTGTGTTCCAGAACATAATAGGTTCGCTTGTCATAAAGCTTGCTGTTATGGTTCTCGGCGTAACCGTTCAGGGCTTCCCGCTTATTCTTGCGGTTGCGGCGGATGTGGGCGTAATGCTCATAGCCGTGCTCAACGCAATGCGCACAAGGCTTATCAAATAGCCGCGCTTAAGTTTTGTAAATTTGTTTCAAATAATGAATGCCGCCAGACGCGTTTGCGTCGGGCGGCATTCATTTTAATCTTTTTTTG
>CAJLLH010000224.1 GCA_905207385.1 uncultured Eubacteriales bacterium | reverse complement strand
GCGGCGGGGATTAATTTAACGAGCGCAGTAATCTGCGCCCGTTCTTAATTGCATATTATATAGCCCAGTTGCCGTCCTTGAAAATCTGAATGCGCTTGCCGTCTTTGGTTACGCCTACGATTGAAAGGTCTTTGCTGCCTATCATGAAGTCTACGTGTATCATGGAATCGTTTATGCCGATTTCCTTGCACTGCTCGAATGTATAGTTTTCGTAATTTTCAAGGCAGTTGTTAAAGCCTCTGCCCAGAGCTAAGTGGCAGCTTGCGTTTTCGTCAAAGAGAGTGTTATAGAAAAGTATGCCGGTGTTGTTTATGGGTGAATCGTAAGCTATAAGCGCGCACTCGCCGAGGTAAGCTGCGCCTTCGTCCATGCTTACCATCTTTTCAAGCAAGTCGCCGTTCTTTTCGGCGTAAGTTTTTACAACTTTGCCGTCTTTGAACTCTACCCAGAAGTTTTCTATAAGTTTGCCCTGATAAGAAAGAGGTTTGGTGGCAACTACTTTGCCGTCTGCTCTGCCGCGCATGGGCGAGGTGAATACTTCTTCGCTGGGAATGTTGGGGTTGAAGTAAATGTTTTTGCCCAAAGTCGTTTCGCCGCCGCCGGAGAATACGCCTTTGTCTATAAGGCCTACGGTAAAATCAGTGCCGTTCGAGCTCTTGTATTCAAGGTGGTCAAACTTATACGAATTGAGGAATGCGCACCTTTTTGCCAGAGTTTCATTGTGTTCTTTCCAAGCTGCAACGGGGTCTTCGTCTACGCGGGATGTGTAAAGAATGGCTTCCCATAATTTTTCAACAGCCTCGTCTGCGGGCAGTTCGGGGAATACTTTGTGTGCCCAGGCTTTTCCGGGAACGGAAGCTATGCACCACTGATATTTGTTTTCAAGCGCGTCGTTGTAAGGTTTTACAAAAGGGTAACGCTTCATCTTTGCGCCGGCAATCTTCTGGTGGTCTGTTCCGTTGAGTCCGTCGGGGTCTTCCGAATCAATCCATAAAAGGCAGGGAAGTTTTTCCAGTCTGCGGTCAAGCTTGGCTTTGTCCTCGGCGGTAAATTCAGCCAGAGATTCCTCCGTGCGATACAAGTAGTTGATTTTTGTTACAGGCATATAGCTCCATTCCACGTTTACGCGCTCAGCGCCTGCCTTGTAGCATTCTTCCACTACCATTGCAACAAATTCGGGCTGGTCAAGCTCGCATCTTACGATAACCTCCTGCCCTTTCTGTACGTTGAGGCCGCACTTTACCAAAAGTTCGGCGTATTTTTCCAGTCTTTTCTTGTCCATAAGTTACCTCAGTTAAGTATATTGGCTTTCAGCCCTGTTTACTTTCTGATTATAGCATTTTACAACAATGTAAGTCAACTTGCTTGTTTCAGGGTTTTAAATTTAGGTAAAGTTATTTATTTCAAATGACTGTCGGAACAGTTGGATATTTTTATTTTTTGCTTTTGGCGTTGGAGTCTGGCTGCTTTACGTTATTTATGAAAAGAATAATGTTCGGTCTGTAAAATCCCGTTTCAACGTTGACGAGCAGCTGATTTCCGTCTGCCAACCCCTTGAGCGTCAGTGATGTAACAATCCAAGCTTTGTAGCTGTCAATCACCTTTCCGTCGTATGCCAGTATGTATGTTTTGCCGCCGAGGTATACTTCTATTTTGTGGCCGTCATAGTCATATGATTTATAAATAACACACATCATCGTTAAAAAAGTTAATAAAGCTATAAAATACAGAAATACGCAAAGCAATATAAGCCAGGGAAAACTGTACAAGGTTGCAAATACCGTGCAAATTATAGCGGCTGTCAAAAGGCAGGCTAATAATATTATCATATTCCTACGGCATTTTTTATACATTTCATAGCAATTCATATTTTCCCTCTTTATTTGATTAATCAATAGTTGCGCACGGCTAATCAATAGTTGCGCACGGCAGATAAATTATAAACGTAGTTATCCTGGCACTGGTAAATATGTCTTGTAATTGTCTAATACGTGCTTTAATACAATTTACATAATAATTTTATCACGTCTGAAATCAAAAATCAATACCGCTTTTCAGTAGGAAGATTCGCTGGCGGAGAGGAGGTTCAAATCCTCCATACTTCTCAAATCCTCTATACTCGCGCAAAGAAAATACCCCCGATATAACTTTCCGTTATATCGGGGGTATTGGCGCGGAGAAGAGGATTTTCGCCTTGAGCGGCGCGCACGGAAAACAGCGGGTAACCGCTGTTTTGTCGGCGATGGAATTCGCCGACTACCCTCCCCTCAAATCCTCTATACTCGCGCAAAAGAAAATACCCCCGATATAACTTCCCGTTATATCGGAGGTATTGGCGCGGAGAAGAGGATTTTCGCCTTGAGCGGCGCGCACGGAAAACAGCGGGTAACCGCTGTTTTGTCGGCGATGGAATTCGCCGACTACCCTCCCCTCAAATCCTCTATACTCGCGCAAAAGAAAATACCCCCGATATAACTTCCCGTTATATCGGAGGTATTGGCGCGGAGAAGAGGATTTTCGCCTTGAGCGGCGCGCACGGAAAACAGC
>CAJLLH010000223.1 GCA_905207385.1 uncultured Eubacteriales bacterium | reverse complement strand
GCGCTTTTTTATTAAAACTTTATTGAGCTGAATTCTTTTTAAGCTTTTTGTTTATCATGCGCTTTATTGAAGTGCGGTGCTCTTCGCCGCCCAAAAGCTTGTAAAGGTTTTTGTGATGCGCTATCCACGTGAACAGATTGATTGCAAGAAGAAGCGCAAAACAAGCTATTACCCAGCCGTTAGTAAGTTCTGCGTTATACTCGTTAAAGAACGTTATGCCCTGCCAGATGGAGAATGCCGATACGCCGAGAAGCGAACCCATCGAACCCCATTCCGATACCGCGATATACAAAAATACGAGCACGAGCACGCCGAAACCTATGAATACGTACCACCATTCTTCGCAGGCGAGCGCGACCCAGAAAAGTCCCAGCGTGGAAGCTATGCCCTTGCCGCCCTTGAACTTCATTGTAACGGGGAATATGTGCCCGATTACAACAAAAAGTCCGCAGAAATAGCGCATGAAGTCGGCTACGCACACATTCGTCCCCGCAAAAACGCTGCCCCTGAAAATAAAGTATACGGCAAGCACGGGAAGTCCGCCTTTCAATGCGTCGCAGAAAAAGTTTATGATGCCTACTTTAAGCCCGAACGTGCGCATCATATTCATTGTGCCCGGGTTGCCGCTTCCTTCGCCGCGGATGTCGCGGTTTTTGAACTGAGATATTATAACCGCAAAGTTAAAGCAGCCCACAAGATAGCACACCGCCGCCGCGATTATAAAATAATACCATTTTTCAGATACATAAAAATCTATCATAATTTTACCGTTCAAAACAGCCTTTAAACACATTTATTGCGAGTTCAGACAGTTTTTAAATTTTAAAGCGTCTGCCGCCGCAATTTAAGAAAAGTGTCTAAACTGAATTTATAAAATCAGTTATCGTCCTTTTTATCGCGGGTGAAAATTCTTATCGGCGTGCCCGAAAAATCGAACGCGGAGCGAAGAGTGTTTTCAAGAAACCTTTCGTATGAAAAGTGCAGAAGTCTGCCGTCGTTTACAAACAGCGCGAATGCAGGAGGCGCTTCGCCTATCTGGGTGCTGTAAAAGATTTTAAGCCTGCGACCGTTATACGAAGGCGGTTCGTTGGCGCGCACCGCCGAACTTATGACATCGTTCAGAACGCCCGTCTGTATGCGCCTGTGCGCGTTTTCGTATACTTCCTTTACGGCGGAAATGATTTTATCCGTGCGCTGACCCGTCTTTGCAGAAATGTACAGCGAGCGGAAATAGTCCATAAACTTGAGGTCTTCTTTAAGCTTTGTCTGGAAAGTGTTTATGGTGTTGGTGTCCTTTTCCACAAGGTCCCACTTGTTCATGAGAACGACAGAAGGTTTGCCCTGTTCGTGAACGTAACCTATGATTTTGGTATCCTGCTCCGTAAGTCCTTCAGTGCTGTCCACGACGAGAAGGCAGACGTCTGCGCGGCGCACTGCGTCGAACGCGCGCATTACGGAATAATACTCAACGTCGTCTTCCACCTTGCTCTTTTTTCTTATGCCCGCCGTATCGATTATGGTATATTCGCCGCCGTCGGAAGCTGTGAAACGGGTATCGATGGCGTCGCGCGTGGTGCCTGCGATATCCGTAACTATCGAACGGTCGAAGCCGAGAAGCCTGTTTACAAGGCTTGATTTGCCGGCGTTGGGTTTGCCGACTACGGCTATTTTAATGCTGTTATCTTCTTCGGCGGGAATTTTTTCGAAATAACTTACTACTTCGTCCAGAATATCGCCGAGACCGGTGCCGTGCTCGGAAGATATTGCGTAAGGTTCGCCAAGTCCGAGAGCGTAAAATTCAAATAGCTTATCTTCGGAATAGTTATCTATTTTGTTTACGGCGAGAATCACGGGCTTTTTGCTGCGGCGGAGCATTTCTGCCACGTCGTAGTCGGACGAGGTAAGCCCCTCCTTTCCGTCAACGAAAAAGAGTATTACCTGAGCCGTATCTATAGCGACTTCGGCCTGCTTTTTTATTTCGCGCCACATAGTGTCCTGCGACTTGAGTTCAATGCCGCCCGTATCCACCATTGAAAAAGCGTGTCCGCGCCATTCCGCGTCGGCATATAGCCTGTCGCGCGTGACGCCGGGTCTGTCTTCGGTTATTGAAATTTTTCTGCCTGCAACCTTATTGAAAAAGGTGCTTTTGCCGACGTTGGGTCTGCCGACTATGGCGACAAGCGGTTTTGCCATTTTTTACCTACCAGTTATAAATTCCACTACATTATAATAAAACTGCGGCGTTTTGTAAAGTAAAAAAACTCCGCCTGTGCGATTTGAAGGACGACAGCGCGCGACGGCGGAAACTTTAATGCAGAGTATAAAAAAATACGGGGCGTTTGCGCGCCCCGCATTTTTGTTGAATTAAAGAGTAAATCCTATACCTATTATGCCGCATATGTAAGCAACAAGCGCTGCCCAGTAAGCTATCTTCCAGCCCTGCTTCTTGCCGCGAACGTAGTCGTAAGCGGGGATTGCCACCGCAATAAGCAATGCTATCATGGAAACCATGCTGCATATGCCGCGGAGCGTATTTGCCCAGCTGATGGTTACTCCTACAAGCTGAAG
>CAJLLH010000222.1 GCA_905207385.1 uncultured Eubacteriales bacterium | reverse complement strand
CCGCGCCGTAATGCATACGGCGCGGCGCTATTAGCTTGAGATTATTGATTGGTGCGGCAATATGCCGCTTTTAACAAGTTCAGCGCACTATTGCAAGTTCTTTTAATGCGCGCGTGTAAGCAATATATTTTTCGTTGTCGGACATATCTCCGTCAACTACCGCCACGGCGGTAAATTCCAGACCCTTGCTTTCGTAAACGGTCATAAGATTTATGCGCGTTTTAGAAATTTTACCAGTCTCGCGGATAATATTATAATTTTTGCGCGAAAATTCCGCAAGATTTTTTTCACTGGTTATGACCGCCTTAAGCCCGTGCATCGGCGTAAGCCAGCCCGTTACTTTGCGCGGTTGCAGGTAAACTATTTCCGACCCGTCGCAGCCTATGGACTGCATGTCTATATTAAGCTCGTGCGAAACAAAGTCGACTATCTGGTTGGTATTACGGTAGTTCTGATTAAGGCAATATATATCCTTTTCGATGGCGGACCAGTCTTTTACCCCTCTGTACGGGGTTATGTTCTGCTTAAGGTCGCCGAATACGTTGAAGCGCGCCCTGTCGTTCACGCATTTCAGAACGTAATATTCGCCTTCAGAAATATCCTGTCCTTCGTCCACGAATACAAACGAATGCTTGGGCGAAAGGTCGTAGCCGAGTTTGCAAAGCATAAGGCACAGCGCGTATGCGTCGGAGGAGTACATTTTACCCGCATGAACGCCGAATTTTCTGCGCGATTTTTTAACGGTTTCGCCGTAAAAGAAGCGCGCCACATCTACGCTGTTTTCACACTTGCCGATGGCTACAAGGTTACTTTCGCCGCGCAAAACATCGGCAAAATCGCATACGGCGGAAAACAAATCGCTGATTTCGCCGACGTAACCTATGTTGGCTTCTATTTCCCTTTTAAGCGCGCGGCGCTTTTCAATTCTTTCGGAATACGTAAGAACTTCAGTTCCGCCAACATTCATTTTATAGCGCGAAAGGTCGGTAATTTCCTTATCGACCACGCCGTCGAGGGTATTGAGGTCGGCAATTGCGTCGACGCATATTTTATCGGCGTGTCTGCGTATATGGCGCAGCGACTTGTAGAAAGAAAGAAGCTGTCGGTAAAAATAGCCGTACGTATTCATTCTTTGGTCGGTCTTGCTTATGCTTAAAAATTCTGAAATATCGCCAACGCAGTTGAAAAGTTTGCGGAACGGCTTGGTGTAATACAGTCCGCCGCCCTCCTTTTCTTTGATTTCGCCAAGAATGCATCTTCTCACGCGCAAGCCGGCATTTTTAATTTTTTCGTACAACGCCGTCTGACGCACGCAACGCGCAAGCACGTCGTCTGCCATTTCCGCGCATTCGTCGGAAGCAAACATTCCGCGCACTCCGTCGTAAATTTTTGCAAGCTTTTTTTCCACGTCGGAAATAAACGCGGGCGAATAGATATACGAAAGATAGCTTTCGGGCGGACGCTCTGCGCGTTCAATTTTGTTTTCTATATTTATTCCCTGACCCGCAAGCAGTGTTATAAAGTAACTTTCTATCGTGCTGGTCTTCACCTTTTCCAGTTCGAGCACCGCAGAAAGTTCATCAATGAACGCATTAAATGAATCGGACGGGGTGATTACAAGCACGTCGCGCGGCTTTACCCCCTCGTTGTTGTACATTATATAGGAAAGCCTGTGCAGCATTATCATAGTTTTGCCGCTGCCCGCTATGCCCTGAACGACAAATTTGCTGTCTTCGGGCAGAGTGATAATTTCGTACTGCTTTTCCTGAATGGTCTCTATTATGTCGGTGATGCCGCTTTTTTCTTTACGGCTTTTAATGATTTCGCGGAGGAACGGGTCAAAAATGATTTCTTCGTCCCTGCCGCCTATTTCATCTTTGGAAAGATAATCTTTAACGGAAAGGTACTCATTCTTCATATCCACCACTTTGCCGCTTTTAGTGCGGATTGCGCGGCGGAGAATGAGTTTATAGTTATATTCGTTAATGCTGAAAACTATGCGGCTTTTCTGATAGTATCTGCGCGCAAGCGGAGCGCGCCAGTCCACAATTTCAAGCCCTTCGTCGCCGCGCTTGCCGATATAGTAACTGTTGTAGCCTTCCTTATCGTCCACAACGTCCATTCGGGCAAAATACGGTTCGTCGAAAAACGGTTTATACGTTTCAATGCGGGCGCGTGTTGCTGAAATTTCCGCCTTGAGCGACATCACCTTTTTGTAACTTTCGGCATTGTAGTCAGGGTCCGAAGTAATTTCGGCAATTTCGTCCTGAGCCTGCTTTATTGCAGACTTAAGCTTGTTTATATAAATGGCGCGCAACATAAACATAACGGCATCTATGTGCTCGCGCTCGTATGATTCCTGCTTTTGTACATCCAGAAGGTCTAAAAAGAACTGTTTATCCGGCTCTTTATGCGGGTCAATTAACTTTTTTATTCTTTTAAAATCTGCCATGCAAGCCCCGATTTTGCGCCGAGCGCAAGTATTAGATATTTTATTATAGCACGCCACTCAAAAAAAAGCAATACCGCTTTTTAAATAAAGGTGTAAAAGCATTAAATGGCGTGCGCGCA
>CAJLLH010000221.1 GCA_905207385.1 uncultured Eubacteriales bacterium | reverse complement strand
TTATTTTTGCCATTTGTAAATTGACGAATTGTCCTTGCGGTGGTAAAATAAAGAATATGAAAAGCGTTATTAACGTAGTGGGCGCAGCGTTCGTTAAGGGCGGCAAAGTTTTTGCTTCAAAACGTTCTTACGGCAGCGAGGACGGTGTGCATAAGTACGAATTTGTCGGCGGTAAAATTGAAGATGGTGAAAGTGCTCAGGCGGCTCTGATGCGCGAGTGCGCCGAAGAGCTCAACCTTAAAATAGAGGTTTATCGTCCGCTCGGCTCAACTTGTTACGAATATCCCGATAAAATCGTTAAAATTACCGTATTTCTTTGCGGCATGCTTTCAGATTATAAAGTCAAAGAACACGAAGAATGCCGTTGTATAGACCTTTCGGCTCTCGATGATAGTCTGTGGGCGCCTGCCGACCGCGAAATTTTAAATTTAATAAGTTCGGAATTTTCGCCTCGGTACGCGATGGTTACGGGTGCTACTGGCTACATAGGCAAGGCGTTTTGCCAAGAACTTGCTTCGCGCGGAGAAAATCTGTTTATAACAGGCAGAAGCAGCGAAAAACTTGAAGCTTTGGCAAAAGAAATAACGGCGTCTTACGATGTCAGAGTCAAATATTTCCCCTGCGACCTTACCGATGAAAAGTCGCGCGCGGAATTTTTTGCAAACGCCGCAGGCTTTTCTTATAACCGCCTTATAAATGTTGCCGGCGCAGACATACAGAAAGCGTTTTTAAGATACGACGAGGAAAAGATTATTTTTCAGACGCGTTCGCTTTTTGAGGGTGCGGTTTCGGTAACGCGCTTTTGCCTTGAGTTCCGCGCGGAAAATTTTTCAATTATAAACATATCCAGCGTTTCGGGGCTCTATCCTATGCCGTATTTTGCGATTTACAGCGCGCTTAAGGGTGCACTTACGTCTTTTTCGGTAGCGCTTTCGCGCGAGCTTAAGCCTTGCGGCGTAAAAGTAACCGCGGTGCTCCCTGGCGCAGTATACACCCGCCCCGATGTAATAGAGTATATAAAAACGCAGGGACTGTGGGGCAGAATTGCCGCAAAATCGCCCGAATTTGTCGCAAAACACAGCCTTAAAGCACAGGCGCGCGGCAAGGTGAAATATATTCCGGGTGTTGCAAACAAACTTATGCGCATCTTTACGGCGCTCATTCCGCAGCGGGTTAAGCTTGCGTTCATAGCAAAAAAATGGAGTCAGACGGAAAAGGACGCGTTCTGATATATTCTTTAATTAAATTGCGTCAATTTACAGTAGGGTTAATTGCATACGGTTTAATTTCTGGCGTACAAGCTCATTGAGCGGTTTTTTTCTTGCGCTTTAGCGTTTTCGCTCGGGATAACGCGTAAAAAAAATTGCGCTGGTATAAGATGTTGTGCGTTGGGTATTTTACGGTTACTTGGTAAAAACGCTTGGCGAAAATGTAAAGTAAAATGCTTGGCGTAAACGCGCCGAATTGTTGCCTTGCGTGCGTGTTGTGTTCAAATGTGCGCAGCTGCAGAAATCAAACAGCAACTGGCACAATTTTATATAATTTGCCGACTTATGACCATATAAGCTGCGCAGCAAACCGTAATTGTGCATAAGCAGCGATTAAAATTAATAAGCGCGTGCGTGCAAACAACGCGCGCTCAATCTGTTGACGGCACGGTCGTTAAATGATAAAATAAATAAAATGCTACGGAGGAAATAACCTTGAGTCTTGCAGACGATATTTTTATAGCTAACATGAAAGACATTATGCAGAACGGCGTATGGGACACCAATCTTGAAGTGCGCCCTAAATGGAGCGACGGCACGCCCGCGCACACCGTAAAAAAATTCTGCATAGTGAACAGATACGACCTTCAGAAGGAATTTCCCATACTTACGATACGCCGCACGGCGTTCCGTTCCTGCATAGACGAAATTCTTTGGATATGGCAGAAAAAGAGCAACAACATCCGCGACCTGCATTCGCATATCTGGGACCAGTGGGCGGACGAGAACGGAAGCATAGGTAAGGCATACGGCTATCAGCTCGGCGTAAAGCATAAGTACCGCGAGGGCGAGTTCGACCAGGTGGACAGGGTTCTGTACGATTTAAAGCACAATCCGGCGAGCCGTCGCATACTTACAAACATTTATACATTTGCCGACCTTCACGAAATGAATCTTTATCCTTGCGCGTATTCCATGACCTTCAACGTTTCCGGCGATACGCTCAACGGAATTCTTAACCAGCGTTCAAACGATATGCTTACCGCGAACAACTGGAACGTCGTTCAGTACGCCGTGCTTTTAATGATGTTTGCACAGGTTTCGGGCTTAAAGGCGGGGGAGCTCGTTCACGTAATTGCCGACGCGCACATTTACGACCGTCACATTCCTATCGTAAAAGAAATAATAGAAATGCCGCGTTTGCCTGCACCTAAAATCGAGATAGATAAAAGCATAACAAATTTCTATGATTTTACTGCAGACAGCTTTAAACTTATTGATTACGAGTGCAACAAAAAGAAGTACGATATTCCCGTTGCTGAATAAAAATATTTAAAAAAACTTAATTAATTTTTGTATAAATAAAATTT
>CAJLLH010000220.1 GCA_905207385.1 uncultured Eubacteriales bacterium | reverse complement strand
GAAATTCCGCACGCGCACTCCTTTATTATAAATCAAAACAATTTAAAAAATATCCCTTTCAACGGAAGTATAGAACAGCTTTTCAGCCTCATCCCCCCGCGCGAACGAAAGTATCCACATAAGCTTTGTAACCGCCGCTTCAAGCGTCATACAGCGCGCTTCAAGCACTCTGCCGCAGGAACGCAACCTTCTGCCTACCGCATACTTATCCATAGAGCTGCCCTCGTGCTCGGCCTGGGTGGTAAGAACCGCCGTCTTGCCGCTTGCCAAAAAGCGGGAAAGTCTTGTAAAAAATGCTCCGTCTTCATAGTCGGGCAGACCGCCCGCGCCGAAAGATTCGATTACAAGCCCGTCGCAATGCTCGTCCAGATAGTCGAATATGTCCGCGCGCAGACCAGGTATCATTTTAAGCACGAATACGTTGCGGTTCAACGAGCGGCTGAATTTGGGCAGACCCGCTGGCTTGGGTTCTTCGATATAATAAAAGGGCTTACCATCGCGCATGATTGCCATAGCGGGGAAATCTATGCTGGAAAAGGCATTGAAACTGCGCGTGCGCGTCTTTTTGGCGCGAGTGCCTAAAATCACGCTTCCGTCGAACACTATGCGCACGCCGAACGCAGCGTCGTCGGCGCAGAATAAAAACGCGTCGGCGAGGTTTCTGCGGGCGTCGGTATCGCGCGAGTAAGCCGACTTCTGCGAACCCGTAAGCACTACAGGCTTTGCGCTGTTCTGTATAAGATACGAAAGAGCCGCCGCCGTATATGCCATTGTATCCGTCCCGTGGGTTACGACGAACCCGTCGTAAAGGCTATAATTTTCCTCTATTATACGCGCTATTTCAAGCCAGTGCGGCGCGTACAGATTGGTACTGTCCAGATTGAAAGGCTGCAAAGTGTGAACGGTGCAAACTTCTGCAATTTCGGGAACGCAGTCCAGAAGCTCCTTTGAGGTAAGAGCGGGCGCAAGCCCTTCTTCCGTTTCTTTTGAAGCTATCGTTCCGCCCGTGGCTATCATTAAAATACGCTTCATACAAGTCCTTCGCGTTGCGGGTAAAAATAAAATTCGTGCGGCAATATGCCGCAACCAACGCACTTTTTAAAGCTGATTAAATAAGCATTTGCAAGTGTCTTTTTCCGCCGCAATCGGCAAGCTAATTATACACGCTTTCCGCGCGCGACGTCAACTTAATAATGCGTCGGCACGCCATATTTTTAATCGCTTTAATTTTGTCGCGCCCATTATTTGACCGCTCAGCTATTGACAACCCGCACAAAGAAATAGTATAATTGAGCCATAATAAGGAGATTAAAAATGAAAAAAGCAGCTTTGGCACTTGCCGCAGCTACCTTGTTTGCCGCAGGCACTCTTTTTTCCGCTTGCGAAAACAAGGGTAAGTGCGTTCTTTTGAAAGAACCGCTCGAGCCGCAGGCGTTCACCTATGAAGAAAGCAAAAATCAGGGGTTTACAGAGCTGAATTCTGCCGCGGGCGAATTTGCCGCCGATTTTGCGGCAAGAGCTTACTCGGCTTACAGCGGAGACAAAAATTTTGCGGTTTCACCCGTTTCGGTATTTTCCGCGCTCGCCCTCGCAGCAGAATGCTCTGCGGGAGATACTCAGGCCGAACTTCTCAGCGCTCTCGGCACAGATTACAACAAACTTTCGGCAAACTATTTAAGCCTTTACCGTTCGGTATTCAAAGAAAGCGAAACCGCTTTGGCTACAATGAGCAATTCGCTGTGGCTTGACAGCAGCGTTCAGGCAGACGGCAAACGCACAGATGCCCTCGCCGAAAAATACGGCAGTTACTCATATTCTGCAGATTTTATGGAAGACAACAGAAACGCCAATCTTGCCGTTAAGCATTTCGTAAAAGAGCAGACCAACGGACTTATAGACAAAAATTTTAATTTTGACCAGTATACCATTTTCACGCTTATAAACACGCTTTACGTAAAGGATACGTGGAATATTTTCGGCGACGAGCTTAAACTTACGTCCGATAAATACGCATTCAAGCAGTCTGACGGAAAAACAAAATCCGTTAACCTTATGCAGGGCGATTATTCTACAATACGCGCGTACGACGGGAATAACTTCACATCGTGCTATACGCGGACTTACAGCGGGTACAGCTTAACTTTTATAGTGCCCGACGAAGGTTACTCGATTGAGAATGTTTTCACGACAGAAAATATTGCCGCCGCGGCGGACGCCGATTATGACGGCACGGACAACGAGGCGAAAATTCATTACCATACGCGCTGTCTGTTTCCCTCCTTCTCTGCGGAATACGACGGAATGATAAAAGATACTCTGCGCGGCATGGGTATAAATTCGCTGTTCGAAGAATACGCCTGCGACCTTTCGCCGCTGATTCCTTCAAGCATGGAATACGGCGTTTACTGCCCCGACATAGTGCACGCAACGGCGCTTGAAGTTAACAGAAGAGGCATCGAGGGCGCGGCGACCACCGCTATCCCCGGAGCAACCAGCCCCGGCCCCGACGGGTACGAAAACGTTTACCTTGATTTTGTGGTTGACAGAGATTTCGGATTTATTCTTGCAAACGAATACGGCACCGCCCTGTTTATGGGTACTGTAAGCAAAATTTAGTTTTTAACCCCTGCGC
>CAJLLH010000219.1 GCA_905207385.1 uncultured Eubacteriales bacterium | reverse complement strand
CGAACAGGTTTTAAAAAAGCTGAACTCTTCGCCAATAGGATTAACTGATGAAGAAGCCCGTTCAAGGCTGCATACTTACGGGTATAACGCGCTTGAACGCGGCAAAAAAGCGGGATTTTTCAAACTGTTTATTTCGCAGTTCAAAGACGTAATGACCGCGCTCCTTATAGCCGCCGCGGCGGTTACTGCGGTCATCGCCTTCATTTCGGGCGACAGCGCAGACCTTACAGACACTTTTATAATACTGTTCATAATTTTTCTTAACGCCGTGGTGGGCACGGTACAGCAGTACCGCGCAGATAAAGCCATAGAAAACTTAAAAAAGCTTTCGGTATGCCGCGTTAAGTGCCGCAGGGACGGAAAAGATAAACTTGTGGACAGCGAGGAGCTCGTACCCGGGGACGTAATTTCCCTTTCCGAAGGCGATATGGTTCCCGCGGACTGCCGCATTCTTTCGTGCGCGGCGCTTACCTGCGACGAAAGCGCCCTTACGGGCGAAAGTGTGGGCGAAGCCAAGTCTGAAGCGCCGATAAACGGCGAAAATGTGCCCTTGACTTCGCAAAAAAATATGCTTTTCGGCTCTTCCTACGTGTTAAGCGGTACGGCTTCGGCAGTGGTGTGCGCTACGGGAATGCATACGGAAATAGGCAAAATTGCCGCTATGCTTTTCGAGGCTAAGCCAGGCCCCACGCCGCTTGAAAACAGCCTTAACAAACTTGGCAAGTTCATAACAATTTTCGTGCTCGCTGTTACGGCGGTTATTTTCATACTTTCGCTCATCGCGCGCAGGGAAGGCATTGCGCAGAACTTCATGACGGCGGTAGCCATTGCCGTCGCGGCTATTCCCGAAGGTCTGCCCGCCGTGGTAACCATAATTATGGCTATGGGTGTTCAGCGAATGAGCAAAAAGCACGTGGTAATAAGAAAGCTCAAATCTGTGGAAACGCTTGGCGGATGCAATTATGTATGTACCGACAAAACCGGCACGCTTACCGAAAACAGAATGCGCGTGGAAGAGGAAGTCTGCCCCGAAAACGCGCGCACTCTGCTTTATTCGTGCATGCACGCCTGCGTAAACGTAAAGGGCGAAAGGGGCGCATATATGGGCGATCCGACAGAGGTTGCCGTAAAAGAATATGCCGCGGCAAAGCTCCCGACTTTTGCATTTTCGCGCGCGGCGGAAATACCTTTCAGCTCTGAACGCAAAATGATGACCGTAGGCGGCAGAGCGGAGGACGGCAAGGAATATTCCTTCAGCAAGGGCGCGCCCGACGTGCTTATAAATAAATGTACCGATATTCTTTCTGAAAACGGCGTGCGCCGCATGACAGAAGTCGACCGCCGTGCAATTCTTGCCGAAAACGACAAGATGAGCAGCCGCGCTCTGCGCGTGCTCGCGTTCGCTTACTGCGAGGGCGCGCCGAGGGAAAGCCGCCTTACATACATAGGTTTGTGCGGAATGACTGACCCGCTTAAAGAGGGAGTGCCTCAGGCAGTTCAGGAGTGCGTGCGCGCGGGCATAACTACTGTTATGATAACTGGCGACCACAAGCGCACGGCGTTCGCGGTTGCCGCAAAGGCGGGCATTGCGCAAAGCGAAAGTCAGGTGGTTTCGGGCGAGGAGCTGGATAAAATGACGGCTTCCGAACTTAAAGAAACGGTTAAAAGGTGCACGGTTTTCGCGCGTGTAACCCCGAGGCACAAGAACGCGATAGTTACGGGGCTTAAAAGCGGCGGAGGCGTCGTTGCAATGACGGGCGACGGCGTAAACGACGCGCCCAGCATAAAGACGGCGGACATAGGCATAGCCATGGGGTCGGGTACAGACGTTACCAAAAACGCTTCGGATATGGTTATAACCGACGATAATTTCACCACGATAGTGTCGGCTGTGCGCGAGGGCAGGCGCATATTTTCCAACATAAAAAAGACGATAAGCTTTTTCCTTGCAACAAACCTTGCGGAAGTGCTTGCAGTTCTTATAGCCGCGCTCGCGTTTTTCAATTTCGAGTTTCTGCACTCTACGCAGCTGCTTTGGATAAACCTTATAACCGACAGTTTCCCCGTGCTGGCTCTGGGTTGCGAACGCGCCGACGACTACGCAATGAGCCGCCCTCCCGAGCGTGCGGAAAAGGCGCTGTTTGCGCGCGGTACAATAGCTTCCGTACTGTTTTTCGGGCTGTATATGACGGTTATCTGCATAGGCATTTTTGTAATTGCCCTTAACATATGGGGCAACGAAGTAGCCAGCACAATGACTTTTTTAACCATATCGTTCTTAGAGCTGTTCCATGCTTTCAACATTCGTTCAGAGCGCGCTTCGGCTTTCAGGG
The DNA here is from genome assembly GCA_905207385.1 of uncultured Eubacteriales bacterium. Classification (GTDB taxonomy): domain Bacteria; phylum Bacillota; class Clostridia; order Christensenellales; family Borkfalkiaceae; genus Coproplasma. The sequence continues at coordinate 300 of CAJLLH010000219.1, read as the reverse complement.
GATTTTTTACAAACAAAATTCTGCTTGGCACGGTGTTTGCGGGGGTGGCAATAAACGTTCTTCTTGTAATGGTGCCCCCTGTTGCTTCGGCGTTCGGGCTTATCGCGCTGAACGGCGTTCAATGGGGCATAGTAGCCGCCCTTTCGCTTTCGGTTGTGTTGGTCGGCGAAATTTATAAGGCGTTTTTGCGCTTCTTTTCGGCAAGAAAGCGCGTGCAGAAAAAGCCGCGCGGCAGGTTTTTTATGGTAAGGCTTGCGGGCAAAGCAAAATAAAAAAATATTTTAATTTAAATTGCTTTTA
>CAJLLH010000218.1 GCA_905207385.1 uncultured Eubacteriales bacterium | reverse complement strand
AGAGTTATCTGCGGCGCGTTTTTATGCATTATTTAACGCATATATGCGCTCCAATTACATATTTAACACAGTTTAACATTAAGCCATTAAAGGGCTCAGACCCTTGCAAAAAACTCCGCAATGGGACTGTCTATAACAAGCGAACCATTGACAGAGCGCGCCGTTTCACCCTTGTTCACAACGACAAGATTATCGCCTTCAAAAAAGTCTATTAGCCCCGCCGCGGGATACACATTCAAAGACGTGCCCCCTATTATAAGCGTATCTGCGGAACGTATGTAATCGACAGATTTTTCAAGCGTACCGCTATCGAGCGATTCCTCATACAGCACAACTTGCGGTTTGATTACGCCTCCACACGCACAGCAAGGTATGCCGACGCTGTCCGCCACTGCTTCAAGAGGATATTTTTTGCCGCATTTGACGCACTTGTTCCGCCATACACTGCCGTGAAGTTCAAGCACATTTTTGCTTCCCGCCGCCTGGTGAAGCCCGTCTATATTCTGCGTGATAACCGCCGCAAGCTTTCCGCTCCTCTCCCACTCGGCAAGTTTAAGATGAGCGGCGTTGGGCTTTGCGGAAGTGTAAAGCATTTTATCGCGGTAAAATTCAAAAAATTCGGCAGTATGGGTACGGAAAAAAGTTGCCGACAGAATATATTCGGGCGGATAAGCGTATTTAAGCTTATAAAGCCCGTCCTGAGAGCGGAAATCAGGTATTCCGCTTTCCGTACTTACCCCCGCACCGCCAAAAAACACAGCGCGGCGAGAGCCATCAATTATCTTTCTGAATTTTTCGAGCTGTTCTTCCGTATACATTCTTCCCACCTTCAAATTTTGCAAAGCCTAAAGAATTTGCCGCTCAACCAGACGCGCGCAAAAAGCGCGCACACTCAGCCAAACAAATCCTGCACCCGCGCCACCAGATAAATTCTGCGAGCAAACCGCCTGATAATACCACGCACGCGCCACCAATACGCATACGAATACGCATACGACATACATTCTGAGCGCGCTTTACAGGCATCAACACATAAACGCAAATCTTAAGCCTTCGGCACACAAAACGCAGCCTACAGAAAGCAATTTACAGAATAAACTTATTATAGAAAAAAGACGGCGGAACAGTCCGCCGTCTGCTTTTCAATTATTCCACGCCTTCATTGAGCTTTTCAAGAAGTTTATCAAGGTCGTTGCCGTGAACGTATACAGCTTCTTCAATGGTTTCGCCGTGAGCCATTGCGCAACCTATGCAGTGCATGCCAACAGACTGAAGTATTTCTGCACTGTTGGGGTTGAGTTTAAGGCAGTCAACTATAAGCGTATCCTTGGTTATCTTTGCCATAAGAATATCTCCTGTTATTATCTTTTTGTTTCCGATAATTATTATACCACGGTTAAATATATTTTACAAACGTTTGAAAGGGGTTTCACAATGCAATTATTTCCGCTTATACACACAAAAATACTTAGAAAACTTTAAATTTAAATTATCAAAGCACAATCGCACAAAAATAATAACAATTTTTCTTGGCGTTATGTAAATATATATTGTCAGAATCTACCAATATTACAAAGTTTACTTTGCTTAATAACCTTTTACATAAGTTCAACGTTATTCTTTTCGCAGTATTCAAGATTCTTTTTATCCCATACAGAAACCTGAACTTCGCCGATATGTAACTTTTCAAGAAGGAACATTGAAAGGCGCGACTGACCTATGCCTCCGCCCATGGTAAGCGGCAGATTGCCTGCGGCAAGCGCTTTGTGGAACGGAAGGGCAAGTCTGTCCATGCAGTTTTCTTCCTTAAGCTGAGTTATAAGGCTTTTTTCGTCTACGCGTATGCCCATAGAAGAAATTTCAAACGCACAGTCAAGCGGAGGGTAATACAAAATTATATCGCCGTTCAGACTCCAGTCGTCATAGTCGGGAGCGCGCCCGTCGTGCTTTTTGCCCGAGCGAAGCTTGCCGCCTATGCCCATAACAAACGCCGCGCCCGTTTTGCGCACAAACTCCGTTTCGCGCTCCTTTGAGGTAAGCTCAGGGTATTCGTCCTCCAATTCCTGCGAAGTAACAAAAGTTATATCTTTAGGAAGAATGTCGGAAAGAACGGGGTATTCCTTTCTGAGCTTTGCGGACGTAGCTTTGATTGCGCGGTAAATTTTGCGCACCGTCTCTTTAAGGTAGTCTGCATTCCTGTCTTCTCGGCCTATTACAACCTCCCAGTCCCACTGGTCGACGTATATGGAATGGAGATTATCCATATCCTCGTCGCGGCGGATGGCGTTCATATCGGTATAAAGTCCGCTGTAACGCACGAAGCCGTATTTGGCGAGCGCGTACCTCTTCCACTTTGCAAGGCTGTGAACGACCTCCACCGTATCGCCCGTAGCTTTTACATCGAAAGAGACGGGGCGCTCCACGCCGTTGAGGTTATCGTTAAGACCGCTTTCGCGGGTAACGAAAAGCGGAGCGCTGATACGCGTAAGGTTGAGCGCCGAAGCGAGCTCGCCTTCGAACGTAGCTTTAAGAAATTTTATCGCGTGTTCTGTCTGCATAAGGTCAAGTTTTGATTTATACATTGCAGCCACCTCATATTTTAGTTATTTTAATAATTATACTACTTTATTTATAAAAATGCAACAATATGCCGCGAC
>CAJLLH010000217.1 GCA_905207385.1 uncultured Eubacteriales bacterium | reverse complement strand
CGGCGCGCCTTTTTAAGGCGCGCCGCCGCAATTCATTCAATGAAAAAGGCCTTTTTTAGTCCTGCAAAAGACTTTAAGGCAGCCTTTAAGATATCGTTTTTACTGCTCCGACGGCTTTTTTTACAGCCTCGGCGGCATACTCAACTTCTTTTTTGGTGTTATCCCTGCCGAAAGTGAAGCGCACGCACGAAGCCGCGGTATCTTCATCGAGCCCCATCGCAAGAAGCGCCGACGAGGGCTTTGACGCGCCCGAAGAGCACGCCGAACCCGTGGACACAGCAACGCCGAGCATATCAAGATTAATCATAATCTGTTCGCCTCGGCAACCTGGGAAGGCTATGTTCGCGTTGCAAGGAAGTCGGCTGTTTTTATCGCCGACGAGGAACGCGCCGTCTATAGAAGAAAGAACGCGCTTTACAAATTCGTCGCGGAGCGCGCGCACTTTTTTTGAGTCCTCATCAAGATTTTGCTGTGCTAGCGTAAGCGCGGCGCACATTCCCACCGCCCCCGCGACGTTTGTAGTGCCGCCGCGAAGTCCGCTTTCCTGCTGTCCGCCGGAAACTAACCTTTCGGTATGCACGCCCTTTTTAAGCCAAAGCGCGCCAACGCCTTTAGGACCGTAAAATTTATGCGCAGAAAAGGATATGCCGTCAGCGATGCCGCAGTCGAGGGGCAAAGAGCCCGCCGCCTGAACGCAGTCGCAGAAGTAAAACGCACCCGCTTGCCTGCATACTGAATAAATTCCTTCCGCGGGCTGAATTGCGCCCGTTTCGTTATTAGCGCGCATTACGCCTACAAACGCGACAGCGTTGCCTCTGAGCGCATCTTCTACAGATTGGGGGCTGACTATGCCGCAACTATCGGGCTTTACCAGCACTGTTTTAAAGCCGAAAACGGACATATCTTCCGCGGCGCGCAAAAGCGAAGGGTGCTCTATGGCGGAAAGAACTATTGTATCCTTTTTGCCGAAATTTGCGGCGCACACTCCCTTTAACGCCCAGCTGTTAGATTCCGACCCGCAGGACGTGAAATACAAGTTTCCGCCCTTGCCGCCTATAATTGAGATAATTTTATCGCGCGCGGAGCGGAGCGCAAGCGCCGCGCTTCTGCCCAGAGAATACCTTGAGTCTGCATTGCCGTACTCTTCCTGCATGTACGGAAGCATAGCCTCAAGCACGCGCTTATCAAGAGGGGTTGTTGCGGCGTGATCCAAATAAATAGTTTTCATTTTAATTGACCTGTATATATGCCGCAACCATTGCGGTTTTTCATAGCCGTATTCACCTTTCAGTGAACGAGTGAATATAATTTTTCAAGCTTTTCGGCGCGGAGCGTGCCTTCGGTGTAGGTGCGGCCGAGCGCCGTTGACAAATTGCTTTCGTTAACCTTAAGTCTGCGCGCCGAAGTTGCAACGAAGCGCGCAAGAATTACGCTTGCAATAAAAGCCGCGCCCGCAAGGGCGTACATTGCTATGGTTAAGGCAAGCATAGTTCCGTTTTTATCGGAATACATCTGCGGAGTAAGCGCCACCGCCGCGCACAGAAAGGCAACAAACGGAATAAACGCAAACAAAAAATTGCGGAGCGCTACTTTGAAGCCCGACATGAAAACTGCGCGGCGGTCGGATTTTTTCTGCTCGTTGTCGGCTTTAAGCTGTGCGTTTTGCGACCTCTGCGCCTCAAGCTCTGATTTTATTTTTTCTGAAAGAGCGGCAGATATGCGCGATTTATCTTCTGCGGATGCGTAAGTTTTGCAGCCGGCAGCCGCGTCTATGCATTCGTCCAGACGGGATATGTCGGTAAAATCTTTGGTAAGTATGCCAAGCTTTAAAACGTAAATTCCGCCGTTGTCGGGGCATTCTTTCTGGGCAGAGTCGAGCGTGGTAAGCGCGTATTCTTCATTGCCGCCGTCGCGGAGCAAAAGCGCTTTGTTTATAAGCTCTGCCGCCTTCATTTCGCGCGCGGTGCGCTCTTCCTCCTGCTTTTTGCGCTCGGCAAAGAGCTGTTCGGGGGTCATTGCCGCCGCATCCTCGTCATCATCGTCAAATTCGGGCACTTCGTAACCAGAATCAACAAGCTCGTCTTCAGGGCCAGCTTCCTCTTCCTCCTCGTCGCCGCCGTAAATTTCCAGCTCTTCTTCGCCGTCTTCATTTATGCGGAAACGGTACTTTTTATCCTTATCCTTGTCGGTATTATCGTCGATAAGCCTTTCTTCTGCCATAAATCATTCTCCGTAAACAATGCGCGGCACGCACGTTTCCGCCGTATACGCGCTGAATTTTCCGTTATAGTTTTTATACGCTTCAAGGCACTGCGCTCTGCTTTCGAACGCCGCGAACGCCGCGCTGCCCGAGCCCGTCATGCCCGCCATGGCAGACAGCGCGCGCGCTTCTTCCACGGCAAGCCCCACATCAGAGTAAAGCTGTTTTGCGGGGGCGTACAGCGCGTTGAAAATGTTCTGCGAAAGCATTTTAAAATCGCCGCGAACTGCCGCATTCACCGCACTATCGCCGTCTTTCGGGGTATACTCTTTTTCAAGTTTATCGTAAAGGCGGTAACATTCCGCCGCAGAAACGCCGCCCTGAGGGGCTAATATTATAAAATAAAGCTTTAGCTCGCTTTTAAGCTTTTCAACGGCGTTGCCTCTTTCCGTAAGGCGC
>CAJLLH010000216.1 GCA_905207385.1 uncultured Eubacteriales bacterium | reverse complement strand
ACCCGGAGATAATATATAATGTAGAAACTCAGGATACGCTGCCGCGCCGCATTTTTCTCCGCAAAGTATTATATCACCCGCGCGGGGATAATGTCAAATTTATAAAATGCGTTCAGAAAGCAATACAGGCCGCAATAATTACCTTTTGTGCCGATTAAATTTTATAAAATAAGTCATTGCAGCATAAAAGCCCGCAACGCGGGCTTTTGATAATAATTTAAATAAGTTTTTCGTATTCTGCATCCGAAACAGGTTCAAGCCATTCGTTGCAAGCACCTTCGGCGGGAACTTCGATGGCGATATGCGCAAACCAGCTGTTTTTTGCCGCGCCGTGCCAATGCTTTACCTCAGGCGGAATATTCACACCATCGCCCGCATGCAACTTTGTTGCGGGTTTGCCCCATTCCTGATACCAGCCTTCGCCGCCCGTTACTAAAAGTATCTGCCCGCCCTTGTGATGAATGTGCCAGTTGTTTCTGCACGCGGGTTCAAACACGACGTTGCCCACGGGCACGCGGTCTGTTGTAAGCATTCTCAGGTAGCTGTTACCCTTAAAATATTTTGCATACGCCGTGTTCAGCCCGCCGACTTCAAACACTGCTCCGCCGCCCAAATCCCTTTTCATCTGTTCAGTATCCATTTTAGCCTCCGACAAGTTTTATGTACAATATGATAAGTTTTATTTGCAATATATACTCTATATTACCAGTATTGTTGTAATTTCATTTTACAAAGTTTCAATTGATTAAATTGACGCGTCTTTTGCGCTTCAGTTGCCGAAAATCTTTTTGGCTTCTGACATATTTTTTATTACGGAAACGCCGAACGGGCAACGCTTTTCGCACGCGCCGCAAGCTATGCAATCGCCGCCGCGAGCGGTAAGCGAAGCATAATGTTCGCGCACCGTTTCGGGCACGGCATCCTGAGCCTTTGCAAGATTAAGAAATTTTGTTACCGTTGCTACGTCTATGCCCTTGGGGCAAGGCGCGCAGTGCCCGCAATACATGCAATGCCCCTTCCAGCTTATTTTGGGGAAAGTTGCAAACACTTCGGCATAGTCGCGCTCCGCGGGAGACGCGCTTTCGTATGCGAGGGAATTCATAAGCTCTTCACGCGAATGCACGCCGCTCATTACACAGGCAACCGCGGGGCGGGTGAGCGCGTAATGTATGCACTGAACGGCAGTTAAAGCTTTGCCCGCGGGGGAATTGTCCGTAAGCAGGTCGCCTCCGCCGAAAACTTTCATTACGTCTATGCCGACGCCCAGACGCTGACAGGTTTCGTACAGCTTTTCGCGCGTCGGGTCTATGTTAAAAAGCGGCGCGGCGTAACTTTCCTTTGACCACAACTCTTCGCAATCTTCACCGGCGGGAAGCAAATCGTAGCAGGGATTTATTGAAAACATAAGCACTTCCACAAGTCCGCTTTCTACGGCTTTTTGCGCTACTTCGGGGTTGTGCGAACTCATGCCTATGTGCCGTATGACGCCTTGCTTTTTAAGTTTAAGCGCATAGTCGGCGATGCCTCCGTTCAAAATCTGTTCAAGAAGCTGAAGACTGTCTACATAATGAATCATGCCCACGTCGAGGTAATCGGTATTAAGGTTTTTAAGCGAACTTTCAAAGGCGGTCTGCACGGCTTTTAAATTGCGCGTTGCCCTGTACTGTCCGTTCACCCACTCAGTGCAAAGGTGCGACTGAAGCACAAATTGCGACCTGCGCGACTTTATTGCTCCGCCTACCATTTGCTGAAGTTCGGGATTGGGGCTGTACATATCCATACAGTTCACCCCGCCATCGAACGCGAGCCCAAACATACTGTCCGCCTCGGCACGGCTTTTTCCAATGAAGCCTTCGCACCCCAAAGCTATTTCACCGATTTCAAGCCCGGTTTTTCCAAGTTTGCGGTATTCCATTACATCACCTGTTTATGTTAAGTTTTATTGTTATTATTTAATAATTTTGCAATGTTTTATTTGCTGAATTTAACCATATTACTGATTAATACAAAACTTTAATTGCAAGTATAGTACCACACGCAATATAATTGACATTATTGCCTGCACGGTGTATACTGACTGTTAAAGTATGTTTATATTATATAAGTTCAACCATACTTTAAGTCAATACTTTTTTTTGAATTTAAGGAGAAAAAATGTTTTACACTATAGGCGAAGCCGCGAAGATGCTGGGCGTTGCACCCTCCGCGCTCAGGTATTACGATAAAGAGGGACTGCTCCCCTTTGTGGAACGCAGCGAAAGCGGGCTGAGAATGTTTGCGGAAAGCGATATGGACTGGCTTAAGGTTATACAGTGCCTTAAAGCTACGGGCATGCCGATTAAAGGCATACGCAGATTTATTGAATGCGCCAGAGAGGGCGACGGCACTATAAGCGAAAGACTTAACATACTTAAAACTCAGCGCGAAAATGTTATAACGCAAATCAAGGAAATTGAAGAGCACCTTAAAATGTTAGATTATAAAGTATGGTATTATTCCGAGGCACTTAAAGCGGGCTCTACCGAGGCACTTAAAAACTACCCCGAACAAAGCATACCCGAAAAGTTCAGACCATTTTTCAAAAAATAATTTTTATTCTATTTTTTGTAATTACGGCTTGTCTTCTTGGAACAAAGGTTCCATATTATATAGTTCTTGCTG
>CAJLLH010000215.1 GCA_905207385.1 uncultured Eubacteriales bacterium | reverse complement strand
CCATCGCCCGCACATATAATATTAGCGCAGGATGTGCGGAAGAATCTGCACACTAAAATGTCCGCCGTGCGGCGGACTCATTATTTACGGAGCAGGAAAAATGTATTTAAGCGAAGCGTGTGTGGGAAAGAACTACACCGTAATAAAACTTGACCTGCCGTTTGAAACAGAACGCAGGCTTGAGGCGCTGGGAATGACGGACAGAGCGCCCGTATCTGTTATAAACCGCAAAGGCAAAGGCATTCTTATTATAAAACTGCGCGGAACGCGCTTTGCGCTGGGATATAACATCACAAAGAACATAACCGTAGAAGAGGCTGAAAAGACAAATGAAACTGTTTAAAAGAAAATCGTGCTGCGGCGCTGGCGGAGCTGAAACCCAACCCGCCGAAGGAAGCATGACGATAGGCTTTATCGGCAACCCCAACTGCGGCAAAACTACGCTTTTCAACGCCTACACGGGCGCAAACCTGAAAGTTGCCAACTGGCCCGGCGTTACCGTTGAAAAGGTTGAAGGAACTTACCGCGACCACGGCGAAAAAATTAGGCTTGTAGACCTTCCCGGAACTTACAGCCTTACTTCCTACACCATGGAAGAAACCGTCTCGCGCAACTTTATTTTAAGCGACGAAGTAGACGTAGTCATAAACGTTGCCGACGCTTCCGCGCTCGAGCGCAGCTTATACCTTACCCTGCAGCTTCTTGAGCTGGGCAAACCCGTAGTGCTCGCGCTTAACATGATGGACATAGTTACAAAGCGCGGAATGGAAATCGACCTGCACCGCCTTCCCGAAATGCTGGGCGTGCCGGTAATACCCGTTTCGGCGCGCAAACGCTCGGGACTGGATATTCTTATTCACGCCGCCATCCACCACAAGGACAGCAAGGGGCCGGACAGGCTCATTCACGAGCACAAGGAAATTTCGCGGCACGCGCACGACCATCACGACGAATACACAATGGTTTATTCGGACGAGATTGAAGACAAGATCGACGCGGTAAGCACCGAGCTCGTCAAAAAATACCCCGACCTTAAAAACGTGCGCTGGCACGCAATAAAGACGCTTGAAAACGACAAGGAAATACGCGAAAAAAACCCCGTAGACATCGGCGACGACAAAAATTACGAATCGGAAATAATAAACCAGAAATACGACTTCATAAACGAAATAATTGACGAGGTAATGGTGCACAAACAGCGCCAGGACAAGCTTACCGACAAACTCGACAGCGTGTTCACACATAAAATATGGGGCATACCCGTATTCCTCGGCATTATGGCGGTGGTATTCTTCTTAACCTTCTTCGTAGGCGACCTTATTAAAAGCCTGTTCGAAATGGGCATAGGCTGGCTGTCGGATACGGTGCAGAACGGACTTACCTCTGTCGGAGCGCACGAAATTCTTGTTTCGCTGATTGTAGACGGAATTATAGGCGGCGTGGGAACGATAATTACATTCCTTCCGAACATATTCATACTCTTCCTCGCCCTTTCGTTCCTTGAAGACAGCGGTTATATGGCGAGAGTTGCTTACGTTATGGAAGGCGTGATGAGCAAGCTGGGACTTTCCGGCAGAGCGTTCATACCAATGCTGCTCGGCTTCGGATGCACTGTGCCCGCGATTATGGCTTCGCGAACGCTGGAAAACAAGCGCGACCGCTTTAAGGTAATGCTTGTTACTCCGTTCATGAGCTGCAACGCGCGCCTCACCATTTACATACTTTTTGCCGAAATGTTCTTTGCGCAGTACGCAATGCTCGTGGCTTACTCAATGTACATACTCGGACTGCTCGTTGCAATCGGCATATGCGCGCTCCTTCACCTTATTGACAGAAAGAAGACGGTAAATTACCTGCTTATAGAACTCCCCGAATATAAGTTGCCCGACGCGCGCACGGTTGGCATTTACGTGTGGGAGAAAGTAAAAGATTACCTTGTTAAAGCGGGCACGACAATTTTTGTCGCCACCATTATAATCTGGGCGCTGCTGTACTTCGGTCCGACTGGATTTGTAGAAGACATGAGCGGAAGTTTTGCCGCATATGTAGGCAAATTCCTTGAACCCGTATTCAAGCCCGTAGGACTCGGATTCTGGCAGATAGTAGTCGCGCTTATCGCGGGCATATCTGCAAAGGAAGTAGTCGTTTCCAGCTGTGCGGTGCTGTTCGGAATAACCAACGCAAGCTCCGCCGCAGGAATGGGCGCGTTTACCGCCGCGCTTGAAGGAATAGGTTTCGGCGCGCTCAACGCGTTCTGCCTTATGGTATTTTGCCTTCTTTACATACCCTGCGCCGCAGCTCTTGCCACAATACGCAAGGAATCGAAAAGCTGGCTGTGGATGTTCGGGACAGCCGCTTTCCAGCTTGTAGTTGCCTGGCTTATAACGCTGATTGTGTACCAGATAGGTCTGCTGATAATTTAAAACGAGCGGGAATATGGCTTAATTAACACCATTTTTTACAGGATAAGAAATTTATGTGGCCAACAATTATAATATCGTGCATAGTTGCGGCTTGCGCCGTGCTTGCAGTGATATCCATTGTAAAACGCAGAAAAAAGAATAAAGGCAAATGCGACGGGTGCAGCGGTTGCGGCAACAGTTGCAACGGATGCCCCTCCCACCATTTATCTGAAGATAAAAAAGAAGACAAATAAAATATTGCCCCGCGCATATGGCGTTATTTA
>CAJLLH010000214.1 GCA_905207385.1 uncultured Eubacteriales bacterium | reverse complement strand
GGATAATTATTTATGCAGAATGAGGTGACGGGGAAGTCCGTCTACCCACAAAGGCGCAATTTCGGCCTGTATGAGGGGACGTATGTAGTGAACGAGCGCGTCTTCAACATACGTGCCGTCGGCATTTATCCATTCGTCGGGAACTTTCTTTTCCACGTTTGCAATGAAATGAACGTCGGCGGGCTCGGTTATGCACATATAGGGGTCTTCAGATACGCGTTTGAGCGTTATAACCTGACCGCTCATGCCCTCGAACGCCGCCTTAACGGCCGCGCCGCCCGCGTTGAACGCTTCGGTTACGTCTATGCGCGAAGTGATGTGCGACGCGCAGCGCTGGAGCGAAGAAAGCTCTATCGCCCTGGTCTTTACACCGTACTTTTCAGCCACTTTTGCGGCAAGGAAACGCGCCGTGCCTGCAAGCTGTTTATGACCGAATGCGTCCACATAGTCAACGTGGTCGGCAAGTTCGCATACATATCTGCCGTCGGCAATTTTAACGCCTTCGGAAACGGCGATAACCACAGAACGCTTCTGCTTGTAAAGTTCGCCTACTTTTGCAAGGAACTTATCGAGGTCGAACACGCGCTCGGGAAGGTATATAAGGTCCACTCCCTCGCAGTCTTCACCCTTGGCAAGCGCAGCAGCCGCTGTAAGCCAACCCGCGTTTCTGCCCATTACCTCTATTATGGAAACGACGGGATAATCGTAAACGAGACCGTCGCGGATAATTTCTTTGGTGGTGGAAGCTATGTACTTTGCCGCACTGCCGTAGCCGGGCGTATGGTCGGTTATCGCAAGGTCGTTGTCTATGGTCTTGGGAACGCCCATAAAGCGTATGGGGCTTTTAATCTTTTCGCCGTAGTCGGAAAGCTTTTTGATTGTGTCCATCGAGTCGTTGCCGCCGATGTAGAAGAAGGCGTAAATATTGTATTCCTTGAGGATTTTGAATATTTCGTCGTACGTCTTTTCATTGCCTTCGATATCGGGCAGCTTATAGCGGCAGGAACCGAGGAAGGACGAAGGCGTCCTTTTTAAAAGGTCCATATCCAGATCGTTTTTGATCTGAGAAGAAAGGTCTACGATGTTTCTGTCCAGAAGACCCTTTATGCCGTGCACCATGCCGTAAACGATGTCTGCACCCCTGTCCTTGGCTGTTTTGAATACGCCGAGAAGGCTTGAGTTGATTACTGCCGTAGGTCCGCCTGACTGGCCGACTATTACATTTTTCATTACTTTACCCCTTTACATTGCTTTTTCATTTTTATTTATTTAACTCCGTGGCGGAACCTGTCCGCCTTTTACATTATAGCACGGGCAAACATAAAAAGCAATAGCCGATTAGAATTTTTTCACACTTTTCGCCAAAAGTTTGCAAATGAACCTTTAAAAGTTTCCGTTGCGGCAATCTAGGACGCTTTTATTTATGATTTTTACATATAAAAAGCTACAGATTGCAATTTATGAAGCGCGACGCGGAGAAAATCGCCGCGGCGCGCTTTAATAAAATGTTATTGCCGACCGAAATTGAGAACGCAAAAGCGGTTTAAAGAACGATTGAGCCGCGAAAGACGTTTAAAACACGCGCAAAAAACGTTGCGGCAAAAAAAATATGCGCGCGGCATTTGCCGTGCGCATATGACACACAAAATGATTTGCGGCGGTAACGCCGCAACTTCTCCCGAAGAGAATAAAAACTTATCTCTTGGAGAACTGAGGAGCGCGACGTGCCTTTTTGAGACCGTACTTTTTGCGCTCTTTGACGCGGGGATCGCGGGTAAGGAAACCAGCCTTTTTAAGGGCGGTACGGCAATCGGGCTCTGCCTGAAGAAGAGCGCGGGAAATGCCGAGGCGGATTGCGCCTGCCTGACCCGTAAGACCGCCGCCGTAAACGTTGACGTATACGTCATACTTGCCCTCTGCCTTTAAAAGTGCAAGGGGCTGCATAACGTCGTAACGAAGAACGGACTGGGGGAAATAATCCTCGAAAGCCCTTTCATTGATTACGATATTGCCGCTTCCTGCGGGGATGAGGCGAACGCGGGCGATAGCCTTCTTCCTTCTGCCTGTGCCCCAGAATTGAAGTTTCTTTTTCAAAGTTGCTTTAGCCATAAAATCTTCACCTCATTCCTTAAAATAAATTGAGCGTTTCGGGCTTCTGCGCCGCGTGGTTGTGCTCTGCACCCTTATAAACGCGCAGCTTTTTGAGCATTGCCCTGCCCAGAGAATTTTTGGGAAGCATACCCCTTACCGCTTCGTATACGGCGAGGTCGCTCTTTTCGGCGAGCATCTTTTTGTAAGATACTTCTTTAAGGCCGCCGATATAGCCGGTGTGATAGCGGTAGAACTTGTCTTCCAGCTTTTTGCCGGTTAATACGACTTTATCGGAATTGATGACTATGACGAAATCGCCCGTGTCAACGTTGGGCGTAAAAATGGGCTTGTTTTTACCGCGAAGAACGGCCGCCACCTTGGATGCAAGCCTGCCCAGGGGAACGCCTGCCGCGTCTACAACGTACCATTTTCTTTCTACTGTCTGGGCGTTTGCCATGTAGGTTTTCATTGCTTATAACTCCATTTATGATGTATAAAAACGCTTACCGCGAACGCGGTATCTTATTGCCTTTGCGCAATGTAGGTTTATTTTATTATTTTATAAAATTTATGTCAAGCTGTTTTGAGTTGCGTTTACAAAGTTTTTAAAAAATAA
>CAJLLH010000213.1 GCA_905207385.1 uncultured Eubacteriales bacterium | reverse complement strand
CTGGTATATTAGAAAGTGTAAAATTTTATGCTTCGCCCGTCGCGGGCGGCAAAAGTTTAATAATTGCGGCATATTATGGCGTCAAATGCGCGTCGGGCTTTAGCGGGCAGAAGAGCGCACAGTGATTTGCGCCGCTTGAAAAAGCGCCTCAACCAGGTAAGTGTTAATCCGGCGACAGAAAGCGGCGCAGGCATACAGAGCCGTGGGTAAACAGCGCCGCGGGTAGGTAGCGCCTTAATTCTATGGTAAAGCAAAATTTAATATCAGTGCGGCAAAAACGCTCAGGACGTGGCAGTAAGTATAGGGGAAACATAAAGGAGGGGAGCGTAAAAGTGCGTACGGCGCGCCCGATTGCATTCAAACGGGTATATTGCGGGGGTAATTGCATTCTGCACCCGTCTTTTCGCGCCGCGAATGACAGAGAGTCGTACTGTCTTGCAGGCAAAGCCTCAGCGAATGCATTTTTACGGGGCAGAGCCATCGGACGGCAGGCCTTTTTTATGGACTGTCCGCAAGTGAAATTAAAAGGGGGGATTATGAAAGTCGCTATCGTCGAAGACGAAGAGCAGTCGCAGGAACTGTTAAAGGGTTATCTTGCAAAATACGGAAAAATACACAATCTGGTCTTCAACGTCGTGGTCTTTAAAAACGGCCTCGACCTTGTCAGCGAGTATTCTGCCGACTACGATCTGATTTTTATGGACATAATGATGTCGTTCATGGACGGCATAGAGACGGCAAAGGTACTCCGCAAACTCGATAAAAATGTCTCGCTCGTGTTCGTCACCAATATGGCAAAATTTGCCATAAAGGGGTACGAGGTGGACGCGGCAGGTTTCCTTGTAAAGCCGTTCACATATACGGAATTTGCGCTCAAGATGGACAAGATAATTGCCCGTATGACAAAGCGCGAATCGGACGCCTTCTGCATAAAGCTCGATATAGGCCTTGCAAAGGTGTACATATCTGATATAATATATGTGAGGGTAGAGGGGCGCAACGTCAGCCTGCATACCTTTAATGGTGACATGGTCATGCGCAAACCCATGAAGGACGTGGAAAAACTGCTCGAAAATCACAAGTTCGTGCGGTGCGATAATTCATACCTTGTAAATCTTGCATTTGTTACAAGCATAGGCAAAACCAGCGCCATAGTCGCCGGGGAAGAGGTGCCCGTCAGCCGCGCCAAGCGCAAAAAATTTATGGACGCGCTCACGCTCTATCTCGGCAAGGTGTTCTGATTGCGGGGCACAGAATGAAGTTTATAGATTTTCTATGGTCAGCCACACACGGGCTGAATGGATTTATAATACAACTTTTTGTATGCGAATTGCTGTTTACGCTGCCCGTAAAGCTGCGCAGGCGGCCATATATCCTTGTGCCGCTGTGCATAGTGCTGTACTTCGGCGCGGGCTGGGCTATTAGGTATATTCCCTCTATGGGCGTCATAACGGCAAGCGTGTACTGCATAATACTGTTTGTATTTTCGCTGGCGCTTCAGCAAATCTGCTTCCGCCAGTCCTTCAAGCGCACGCTCTTCAACTCCTCGGCGGCGTACATACTGCAGAACCTCGCGCTCAACGCCGAAGAGGCGGTTACAATGTTCGTAGACGGCAGAGGGTGGAAACTGCTCGTCATGACGGCGGTAATAGCGGCGGTGTATGCCTTTTATTACTTCATACTCATAAGGCGCAACCGCGGCAAGGAGGTCAGGCTCAACAGCCTGTCCATAGTGGCTATCGCGCTCTTTTCGGTGCTGGTAAGCAACGTGCTCTTCTCTTTAAGCGTAACGCGCGGCTTCACGGCCGAACAGATGCTGCCCATAAAGGTTCTGTTTGTGGTAAGCTGCAACCTGGCGCTCTTCTTCCAGTTCGTAATTTTCCGCAACGCCGCGCTCAACAGCGAAAAGGCGATAGTCGAACAGCTACTCGTAAACGAACAGAAACAGCACAAGATGTTGCAGCAGAACATAGACCTGATAAATATCAAGTGCCACGATTTGAAAAAGCAGATAAATCTGTTGCAGAACAGCATAAAGAGCGGAAATATGGACGAGCTGTTCAAGGACGTAAAAAATGCCGTCTCGGTGTACGACGAATCGGTCAATACGGGCAATTCCAATCTCGACCTCGTCCTCACCGAAAAGCAGCTCTACTGCTATAAAAACAAGATACGCATAGAGATAATGACCGACGGCGAAAAGCTCAACTTTATGTCGCCCACCGATATATATTCCTTCTTCGGCAACGCCCTCGATAACGCCATGGAGTGCGTAGTTTCGCTTGAGGAAAGTTCAAGGTTCATCTCCCTGGAGGTGTGGCAGAAGGGCGACTTTGTGTCCGTCACGGTGAGCAACCCCTGTTCGTGCGATGTTGTTATGAAGGACGGCATACCCGTCACCAGTAAGGCCGATAAAAAGTACCACGGCTTCGGCACGCTGAGTATGAAGTACATAGCGGAAAAGTACGGCGGCAACATCGTCTTTACGGAAAAGGACGGCATCTTTGCCGTCTGCGTGCTCTTCCCGCTTTCGCGCGAAAAAAAGGCTTAAACGGCACATACTGTGCGGGTAATTGGCTGCGCGCGTGTTGAATTACGCGGCGTAAATTGCGGCGTGCGCTGAGATAATTTAAATTTTTTAAGGCTCTTAAAAAGAGCCTTTTTTTGTGCAAAAAAATTGCCTCATTATTGCGGCGGGGGGGCATAAA